>CAZHIK010001200.1:0-2920 GCA_964532635.1 uncultured Enterobacterales bacterium | reverse complement strand
GCTGGCGGCCCTCGTGCACCGCATGATGGGGCTGGGCGCCTTCATCGAGCGGGATCAAGATCGCGCTCGTGAGGCCTTCGCCGCCGCGCGCTCCATCCAGCCCGACTACGCCTGGCCCGAGTCCTTGATCCCCTGGGGGCACCCGCTCCTGGGGCTCTACCAGGCGCTTCCCATCGGTGAGGCCGAGTTCGAGACCGTCAAGACCCCAGCCGCGGGCTGGGTCTACATGGACGGCCGACCCAGCGAGCCGCGGCCCCTCGAGTGGCCCGCGATCCTGCAGGTCTCGGACGCCGATGGGGCCGTCCAGCTCTCGACCTACCTCTGGCCCGGCGATCCTCTGCCGGACTACGGCGTCGAGATCACCGTCGACCTGCTCCCTCCGCCAGAACCGGGCCCCTCGGACACACCGGATCTACCCGTGGCGGTCTCGGCCACCAGCACCACGGTGCGCACAGGACCGCGGATGGGGATGCTGGCAGCCGCAGGCGGTGCGGCGGTCGCTTCGGGCGTGCTCTACGCCCTCGCCGCGCGATCCAACGACCAATACTGGGACCCGAACACGCCCTACAGCGATCTCGACACGGCGCGCAGCCGGACCAACGGACTCGTCCTGGCTTCGGCCGGTGCCGCGGGAGTGGCACTGGGCAGCGGTGTCGTAGCCTTCCTCGAACTGCAGTGGTGAGCACGTCCATGTCCACCAATCCTCGCTATCGACTCCTCGACCCCATCGGCCGCGGGCGGATCGGTGAGATCCATCTCGCCGAAGCCACCGACTCCGACGTGAAGCCCCACCAGGTGGCGGTGGCCATGATGGACCCGAGGCTCACCGACCACGAGCCGAGCTTCGAGGCCCTGAAGGCACAGGTGGCCGTCCTCGAGCAACTCCACCACCCATGCATCGCGCGCACCCTCGAGCTGGCCTGGTTCCTCGAGGGCTGGGGCCTGGTCATGGAGTACGCCCGCGGCCTGGACCTCGAGCTGTACAGGCTCGCCGGCGCCTTGCCCGTGAGGGTCTGCGTGGAGGTCGTCGAGCAGACGGCGGCGGCGCTGACCGCGGCGCTGCAGCTGGTGCTTCCCGGGGAGAACGAACCCCTCGGGCTGTCCCACGGCGACCTGGTGCCCTCGCTGGTGCGCCTGGATGCTCAGGGCACCATCAAGGTATGCGCCTTCGGCCTCGCCGCAGCCGACGGACCCGATCCGGCCTTCGCGGCTCCAGAGCGCGGCGACGGTCACGCGGGCCCTGCGGGCGACATCTACAGCTTGGGTCTCATCATGGCCCGGCTGCTGTCCGGCCGCGATTTCCAGCCTCCGCCTGCCGACCAGCAGGCTCACGCCGCCTTCATCGCCACCGTGCTCGACGCCGTCTCCCAGCGTGTCCGCGCCGAGATCCCGGCCGCACAGCGCCAAGCGGTAGAGCCCGTGCTCCTGATGCTGGAGTCCATGCTCGACTTCCGGCCAAAGCGGCGCCCCAACGCCATGCGCGTCCAGATGGGCTGCCGGAGCATGCTCGGTGTGCTGCCCGGGCCCTGGCTGCAGGCCTGGGCTCAGGCTCGGGTCCCCGAGTACTACAAGAAGGCGATCGACTTCGCGCGAGCTCGAGATCCCGCGGGCTTGTCCGAGGTGGCCAAGGACAAGGCGAGCCCGGATCCCATCGCGGAGCAGCATCCCTTCTTCATGGAAGGAATCTTCGAGGGTGATCTGGACGAGGAGCCTCCCGTCGTGGGCCCCGCCACCGTGAACATCCCCAGCGACCCGTCGCCGGATATCTCGGCCGAAGAGCCCACTGGCGACGACCTCGACGAAGAGGCTCCCACCGGGGACGACTTCGACGACGAGGAACCGACCGGCGACCTCGACGACGAGGAAGCTTCCACCGGTGGCGACTTCGACGACGAGGCTCCCACGGGCGACGACCTCGACGACGAGGAGGTCTCCACCGGCGGCTTCGAGGAACCCGGAGCGCCACCGCCCGCCGAGCCGCTGCCGGATGTCGAGGAGCCGGAGAGCGAGCCCGAGCCCGTTGTCGACGAGGAGCCCGACATCGCGTCAGCGATGGGGCAGGCAGCCGCGGATGCGGCTGACGCACGGCTGGAGCAGCCCGAGGAGCCGGAGGTCGAGCCCGAGGAGCCCGAAGCCGAACCCGGGGAGGTCGAGCCGGAGCCCGAAGAGCCGGAGGTCGAGCCGGAGCCCGAGGAGCCCGAGGAAACCGAGCCGGAGCCGGAGGAGCCCGAGGACGCGGAGCCTGCGCCGGAGCCCTCCGAGGAGCTGGAGGATCTCTCGGGGAGCGCCTTGGACGATCTGGACGACGTCGAGGACGTCTCGGAGCACCTGATCGACGAGGAGGACGGCGTCATCGGAACCGCCGATCCCGACGCTGCTCCGGTGGAGCCCGAGCCCGAGCCCGAGCCCGACATCGCGTCAGCGATGGGGCGGGCAGCCGCGGATTCGCCTGACGAACAGCCCACGGTCGAGCCCGAGCCGGCCAAGCCCGCTGTAGCGAAGCCTGCCACCACGCCGCCACCGGCGTTGGCCAAGAGGCCGGCCAAGGGCAAGAAGGGTCCCCTTCCGTGGTGGATCTTCCTCTTCTTCATTCTCGCCATCCTGCTCGTGCTCTTCCTGGCCATGAAGGGCCTGCTGGGTCCTTCCCAGCTGGAAACCCCCGTCGAGACACCGGCCCCGGTGGAGGAGCCCACTGCGGAGCCCCCACCCGTGGTGGAGCCGCCAGCCGCGGAGGAGCCGCCGGCCGAGGAGGAGCCCGAGGTCGAGCCCGAGGTCGAGCAGCCCGAGCCCGCAGCCAAGCCCGAGCCGGTGCGCACACAGCCAGGACGTACGGCCCCCGTACCTACCAAGCCTGCGCCGGTGCGGACCGTGCCCGAGCCCGAGCCTGCACCGGCCGCCAAGCCCGAGCCCGAGCCTGCAC
>CAZHIK010001199.1:0-2922 GCA_964532635.1 uncultured Enterobacterales bacterium | reverse complement strand
GGCGAGATAACACGCCGCGAACACCGACGGTAGCGCCCAAGGGGAAGTTGCGGCCAGCGTCGCTCGAGGCCAGATAGGCCAGCCATCCCAGCACACCCACCACCGGCCCGACCACGACGGCGGGCCAGGCGCCGCGGACCAGGGAGCGCGGCGTGGGGAAGAGCTTGCGCTTGGCCTTGGTGCTCATGCGCAGGTGGACCACCGCAAGGGCGAACAGCAGAACGACGCCGAGCATCGAGGCCGTCAGCCCGTAGTCCATGTCCAGCACGTCGTGCAGGCCAGCTGGGGGCCGGATGTCCTTGGTGAGCTTGGCCAGCCAGGTCTTGAACGGCTTCAACAGCCCCACGTCGGTCGCGGTAGCACCGATACCGATGCCCACCAAGGCCAGGATGGAGGGCAGGCTGCCTTCGCCGGCCTTGAACAGGGTGCCGGTGACACAGCCGCCCGCCAACACCATGCCCGACCCGAAGAGCAGCCCGCCGACCACCGCCGAGGCCAGGCGCATGGGGTAGGGGTTGGCGACCACCAGGCCCAGCTGGGCCAGCACCGCGAATCCGAGCATGGAGGTGGCGATGGCGAAGCCGATGGCCAGCAGCCCCCGGCGGTCCTGGTAGAGCCAGGCGGAGGACAGCAGCGCGGAGCCACAGAAGCCGCCGCGCTGCAGGGCGAAGCCGAACAACAGGCCGATGCCCAGGCCGGTGAGCACGCCCGTCATGACTCATCCCCCACGTGGCTCAGGCCCTGGCTGCGTTCCCAGGCTTCCTCGAGGGTGTCGACGATCTCGTCGACCTCCAGCTCACCCCGGTACAGGTGGCCGTCGATGAAGAAGGTGGGTGTGGAGCTGACCCCGTTCTCCACGCCTTGTCGCTTGCTGGCCTTGAGCTGGTCGAGCAGGTCCGGCTCCCCCATCAGGCGCTCCAGCACTGCGCGGTCCAGGCCGAGCTGAGCGGCCCAGAGGAGCTGTGTGTCGAGGCTGAAGGCGTCGAAGTTGGCGTAGCTGTGCAGGGCGAAGTCCCAGAAGGCGCCGAGGCGCTGGGCGGCCAGGAAGGCGAGGCCGGCCTCTTTGTAGTGTTCGTTCGAGCGCAGGGGGAAGAGGCGGTAGGACAGCTCGACCTTGCCCTGGAGCGAGCCGCTGGTGACCGCTTCGTGCACGCCGGGCACTACCCTGGCGCAGTGGTAGCCGCGGGGGGCGGAGAACACGACCACCTTGACGGGTGCACCGGGTTCGCCGGCGGTTGGAGCGTCGCTGAGGTCGAGGTCCACGGGGTCGCCGTAGGGGAGCATGGTCCAGGCACGGCCCTTCAGGGCTCGCCGGATGGTGTCGTCCTCCTGACCCTCGACGACGCGTCGGCAGATGTTCTCGGCCAGACGTTCGGCCAGCAAGCAGCGCGGCTGCTGCTCGAGGCAAGCGGACAGCGCCTGATCGCAGCAGTCGTGGATGAAGGTGGCGTCCATCAGCGCCGAGACGCGAACCTGCTCCTCGGGCTCGAGGTCTTGGCAGGCTGGGGTCTCGGCGCGGAGTTGGGTGGTCAGGGCCAGGGCCAGCAGCGAGGTCGTGAGCGTTGTCATGCAGGGACCATACCCAGGCCACCGGGGATCTGTAAAACCGTTCCTGCCAAGCTATTGGAAGGATGAGGAGGAACCACCGATGACCACCCAGGACGTTCCCTGCTGCCCGGACGGCCCCTGCACCGAGCGGGTGGTCTACCTCGACGCCAGCGCCACCAGCTTCCCCAAGCCCGAGCAGGTCTACGTGGCCATGGATCGTTTCTATCGAGCCTTCGGGGTCAACCCGGGCCGCTCTGGCTACGACCTGTGTATCGAGGCGGGCGACCTGGTCGTGCGCACCCGGAAGCTGCTGGCCGAGTTCTTCGGCGTCACCGAGCCAGAGCGTGTGGTGTTCGGGCTCAACTCCACCGATGCGCTCAACCTGGCCATCTTCGGGCTGCTGGGCCCCGACGACCACGCCATCACCTCCAAGATGGACCACAACTCCACCCTGCGCCCCCTGTGGCACCTGCACGAGGCAGGCATGGGCCTCGAGCACGTGGACTTCGACGGCCAGGGCTACATCGATCCCGACGACGTCATCGCCCGCATCCGTCCGAACACCCGCGCCGTGGTCCTCAACCACGGCTCCAACGTCGTGGGCACCGTCCAGCCGGTGGCCGCCATCGGGCGCGCCTGCCGCGAGCGGGGCATTCCCATGGTGCTCGACGTCTCCCAGACCGCCGGCATGGTGCCGGTGAAGCTCGACGAGCTGAGCGCCGACGTCATCTGCTTCACAGGCCACAAGTCCCTGATGGGCCCCATGGGCACCGGTGGCATGATCGTGAGACCCGGCGTGGAGCTACGGCACTGCCGCGCTGGTGGCACAGGGGTGCGATCCGTCGAGCGGCGCCACCTGGACGAGTACCCCTGGCGCATGGAGTACGGCACCCCCAACATGCCGGGCCTGGCCGGGCTCGAGGCCGGCGTGCGCTGGGTGAACGAGCAGGGAGTTGCCACCCTGCACGCCCACGAACTCCGGCTCTGGAAGCGGCTCCGTGACGGCTTGGCCGCCATCCCAGGGGTCAGGCTCTACTGCCAGCAGCGCGAGACCGATCGCATCGCGGTGCTGATGTTCAACGTCGACGGCTTCCTGGCGGGTGATGTGGGCACGCTGCTCGATTGCGATCACGACATCGCCGCCCGCACCGGCCTGCACTGCGCACCCATGGTCCACGAGTCCCTGGTCACCGACAAGATCAAGGGGGGCGTGCGCTTCGGCGTGGGGCCTTTCAACACCGACGAACACATCGACCTCGCGATCCTGGCGGTCGCGGAGATCGCCGAGCTGGGCCGGAAGCGGCCGAGCACCCTCTCCTGAACCCCTGCGCGAGCTTCAACATGGACACCTTCAAGGTCGGCGACATCGTCTTC
>CAZHIK010001198.1:0-2928 GCA_964532635.1 uncultured Enterobacterales bacterium | reverse complement strand
GGCGCCCAGGAGCACCTCGGAGCCGTCCACGATGCCCCACAGCTGCACGGTGAAGGTGCCCGGGGGCACGTTGGAGGCGAGCCACAGGCCGTCTTCGCTGGTGTAGGGCTGCTCCCGCACGGGCCAGGACTCCACGAAGTAGTTGTAGACCGCGGACTCGGGGGCGGCGCCGCTGTCGTCGACCACCGTGATCCGGGCGTTCTGCAGCGGCTCTCCGTCGCAGCCGTAGGCCGTACCGGCGATGACGCCCTTGTCCTCGTCCATGCTCACGCCCAGCAGGCTGGGGATCAGGATGTAGGTGGAGGAGGAGACCGAGTTGAAGGCGTCGTACAGGGTGCTGCCCTCTTCGACGTACTCGTAGATCTGGTGGGCCTCGTAGGTGTCCACCGTGCGCTCTTCGTCGGGAGGGGTGGAGGTCTGGTAGGCCATGGCGGCGCAGGTGGGGACATCCACGCTGACGTCGCCGGCCGAGTTGGACTGCGCGCTGACATCGGGGCTGCCATCGAAGCTGTCGGAGAGCCAGATCTCGAGGTCCACCTCGTTGACACCGATGTCGTCCTCGAAGTCCTCCACCAGGCCGTCGAGGGTCCGCGTGGCCACCTTGGTGTCGTCCACCGTCTGCGTCAGCCAGTCACCGCCGGGCTCGAAGCAGGAGATGTCCCCCACCAGGTCGGGCCAGTCGTCGGTGGTGTCGGGACCGGTGTCGTCGGTCTTCGAGGTGTCGTCGGTGTCTTCGCCGCAGGCGATGGCGAGGGGCAGCAGGAACGCGAGAGCCAGGGTGTGACGCATGAAACCTCCATCATTCAGCTTCTGGCGCTCTCTAGAGGTTGTGGAGCACCGTGTCAAGCGTACTCCCCGGCGTGATACCTTGCCGTGTACTGCGTGCGGCCCACACGGCTCGGAGGCCCACGCGCGGAGACCCCCATGCGCAAGCTCCTCCCACTCTCGTTGGTCCTGCTCCTCGGCTGCCCGCCTGCGGACGACACCGGCAACACGGTGCTCGGCCAGCGGGGCGACTGCAACCCCGCTGGTGGCGGCGAGCACTGCCTGCTGCCCTTCCCGTCGAGCTTCTTCCTCGCCGAGGACGCCACCACCACCACCGGCTACCGCGTGGACTTCGGCCCCACCACGTTGCCCCTGAGCGACTTCGACCTGCAGACCGATCCCACGTATTGGAACGAAAAGGACGGCTTCCCCACCCTGGGCGCCATGTACCTGCACTTCGAGGACGTCTCGGTCGAAGGCATGGTCTCCCACACCGATCTCGACGCCTACCTCGAAGACGACGTCAAGACGGTGATCCTCGATGCCGAGACCGGCGAGCGGGTGCCCCACTTCGGCGAGCTCGAGATCCGAGTCCGCGACGACGACGAGTCCCTGCTCATCCTGCGGCCCGTGGTGCCCATGGAGCACGCCACCCGCTACGTCGTCGGAGTCCGGGGCCTGGTGGACAGCTCCGGTGCCACCCTCGATCCCCTGGCCGGCTTCGCCGATCTCCGCGACGGCTCCGAGTCCAGTGACCCGGACATCGAGCGGCAGCGCGCCCACTACGACGACGACATCTTCCCGGTCCTCGACAGCGCCGGCTTCGCTCGCGGTGAGCTGCAGGCGGCCTGGGACTTCGTCACCGTCTCCACCGACAACAGCCTCGGCCGCATGATCCACATGCGCGACGACGCCTTGGAGCGGGTGGGTGAGGGCGGCCCCCCGGTGAGCTTCGAGCTGATCGGCGAAGAAGACTGCAGCGCCGACGACGCCCCCAACATCGGCCGCACCCTGCGGGGCACCATGACCGTGCCGCTGTACCTCGACTCCTGGGATCCCGGCTCCAACCTCACCCGGGGCGACGACGGCCTGCCCTACTACAACGGCGACCAGGACGTGGAGTTCACCGTCCGCATCCCCTGCTCGCTGATCCGGGAGCCCCGCGCCGGACGCCTGGTGCAGTACGGCCACGGCCTGTTGGGCAGCCAGAGCGAGGTCTACACCGGCTGGCTGTCGGAGACCGCCAACCGCTACGGCTGGGTGCTCTTCGCCAGCGACTGGACCGGCATGAAGAGCGAGGACGTCATGATCATCATGGACGAGATCGGCGGTGGGATGTCCAACTTCGCCACCGTACCCGAGCGCCTGCACCAGGGGGTGCTCGAGTTCCTGCTGTCCGCCGAGGTCATGATGGGAGACGGGGCCGACGACGACTTGCTCATGCAGGACGGGACCCTGCTGTACGACCCCACTGACCTCTACTACTACGGCAACTCCCAGGGCTCGATCCTCGGCGGCGCCTACGTACCGGTGTCCACCCGCATCGAGCGCGGCGTGTTCGGCGTGGGAGGCATGCCCTACTCGCTGCTGCTCACCCGCTCCTACGACTTCGAGCTGTACTTCATGCTGCTCCGGGGCCAGTACGACAGCGACATGGACATCTCGCTACTCATCGCCCTGATGCAGATGCTCTGGGACCCGGGCGAGGGCTCGGGCTGGGCCTGGTACATGAACCAGCGCGCCATCGACGACATCACGCCGGCCAAGCAGGTGCTCATCCAGGTGGGCATCGGCGACGCCCAGGTCCCCACCCTGTGTGCCCACATCCAGACCCGGACCTGGGGACCCGGCCTGCGGCAATAACCCGTGCGCGAGGGCTGGGGCGTTGAGACCCTCGAGGCCCCCTTCGTCGGCAGCGCCTACGTCGAGTTCGACTACGGCGTCGAAGAACCCGTCCTCGCCGAGCCCTGCCCCGAAGAGACCGACACCCACGAAGACCCCCGCCGCGAGTTCAACGGCCAGGAACAGGTCGAAGCCTTCTTCGAAGACGGCACCATCGAGCACTACTGCGACGGGGCCTGCGATCCGGAGTAGGCCCCGCACAGCTGGGCCGGCCTCGGCCTGGTGGTCGCGAAATCGAACGTAGGGGAGGGGTTTATCCCC
>CAZHIK010001197.1:0-2929 GCA_964532635.1 uncultured Enterobacterales bacterium | reverse complement strand
GGAGATCGACCGCTACCTGCGGACCGGCGAGAGCGATCCCCTCCATGGTGCCTGGCCCGGGAGCGGCTTCCTCGAGCGCGCAGAACGGGCGCGCGAGGAGCTTCGTGGAGCGCTCATCAACGAGGTCCGGCGACGAGAAAGCGGCGGAAACCACCCGGCCATCCCCTCCCCCGACGAGATCGCAGCGCTCACCAGACGAAAGACCGAGCCCATGATCCGGGGGCTCTTCTCCCGCAGCGAGCAGGAAGCGGTCCTCGCCCTGGCCGAACGCTCCGTACTCTTCCTTGCACCCGCCAACATCGAGGTCGTGCTCCAAGCCGAGTCCTTCGACAAGGATGCCTGGGATCTTGCCAACCTCTACCTCGGCAGCCTCGGCGCCGAGCTGCTGGGTCCGGACGCCCCCGCCATCCTGGGGACCAACCACGGGGAGCGCTGCTACGTCTCCCCGGCCTACTTCCACCATCCGGGTCCCTTCGCGGACTTCATCGTCCACGAGGTCGCCCACATCTTCCACAACTGCAAGCGTCGCACCGCTGGGCTGCCCTTCTGTCGCAAGCGCGAGTGGCTTCTCGACATCGCCTACCACAAACGCGAGGTCTTCGCCTACGCCTGCGAGGCGTTCGCGCGCATCATCGAACGAGCGAGGGGTGCCTCACAGCGGGAGACCCTGGCCATCGAGTTCGGCGAGCGGTTCCGTCCCGGAGATGCGCGCGTAGACGCCCAAGAGGTCGCGTGGATCGTCCAGGAGGCGGTGGGTCGGCGCAACGGGTGGAAGGTGATCCTCGGCCGCTGTGCGCCGGCGCGCACCAGCTCGTCTCGCTGATTGGGGGCAAGTTCTTGGACTCATGCCGCAGTGCAGGGGGATGGACTACCCGGTGCGCTACAAAGCTCCAAGAGTCTGGCGGTTCGAGGTCGGCCAGTATGGTGCAGGACCCGGTTCGTAGGGAGCCAGGGCTGGATCGTAGGGAGCCGTCGCTGGATCGTAGGGAGCTGGTCCCGGATCGTAGGGAGCTGGTCCCGAGCCTGGTCCTCCCACGGTCGGGTTATCTGTCACCTCGACAGTCATCCGTTCGGCACTTTCTCCGTCGTCACCGACCAGCCCGACCTCGCATCCGGTCCACTCCCGCCTCGCATGAGTCCAGCCATGACCGACCTGGCCCGGCTCCTCACCCTGCCCGAGTCCCGCACCCTGGAGTTCAAGCGGGACGCCAGCTCCCTGCGCCCGATCCTCCGCACCCTGGTGGCCTTCGCAAACACCGCGGGAGGCACCCTGGTCCTGGGCTGTGAAGACGACGGTACCGTCGTCGGGCTTCTCAACGCTGCCGACACCGAAGCCCGCCTGGCCAGCGCCATCAACGACGGCATCCAGCCAGCCCTCATGCCCGATCTGCGCGTCGTCCACCATGAGGACAAGGCCCTCCTATCCGTGCGTGTCGCCCACCTCCCCGGGCCATTTCACACCGTCAGGGACGGCCCCATGGAGGGCATCTTCGTGCGGCTAGGCGCCAGCAATCGCCCCGCGGACGCCAGCCAGCGTGCCGAACTGGTGCGGCTGGCCCTGGCCATCGCCTTCGACCGTCAGCCGTGCCTCGGGACCACGGAGCGTGACCTGGATCTCGACGCCGCACGCCGGGCCTTCGCCGAGAGGGGCCGCGAGCTCCACCAGGCCAAGCTGCAGGGCCTGGGCCTGCTGGTGCGCCACGGCGAGCTACTGCTGCCTTCCAACGGCGCCATGATCCTGTTCGGGTGCGAGGCCCCTCGCCTTGCCCACTTCCCCAACTCCGAGCTGCGCTGCGCGCGCTTCCTCGGCACCGACAAGACCGAGTTCCTGGACCGCTACGATGTGGAGGGCACCCCGCTGGACGCGCTGCGCCTGGTCCCCGCCTTTGTGCGTCGCAACACCAGGATGTCTGGTCGGGTGCGCGGGATGCTGCGCCACGATCTACCCGAGTACCCGGTCCAAGCCCTCCGGGAGGGACTCGTCAACGCCATCGCCCACTGCGACTACACCCTGAAGGGATCCCAGATCCGCGTGGCCATCTACAGCGATCGCCTGGAGTTCGAGAACCCGGGCACCTTCCCCTTCGGGACCACCCTGGCCGACCTCGAGGCGGGCATCAGCACGGTCCGCAACCCGGTGATCGCCCGCGTGCTGCGCGAGCTGGGCCACATGGAGGAGTGGGGCTCGGGCTACCGCCGCATCCGGACCGACTGCACGGCCACCGGCCACCCCATGCCCACCTGGCTGGAGCTGTCCACCGTCACCCGCATCGTCTTTCACCCTCATCCTGATGTTACTGCTTCCACGCCCCATCTCGCTGACAGTCTGGTGCCAGCAGAGCCCCATGAGGGAGTAAATGAGGGAGTAAATGACGCCGCAAGTCCATTCGACCTGACTCGCGTAGCGGGGCTGAACGAGCGCCAGCGGTGGGTCCTCCAGGCCATCGTGGATGGTAACCGCATCCGCTCGGGGGCTATCGTCCGCCAGTTCGCGGTTTCCCAGGCCACCGCGGAGCGCGACCTTGCGACCCTGCGCGATCGCGGCCTGGTGCGCTTCGAGGGAGCGGCCAGGACCGGCAGCTACGTGTTGGTCCTGAAAGATTAAGGCGAGGAGTGACGCCCACCGGATAGCATCTGGAGCCCCATCGTCACCGCCGCCCTCGACACGCCCTCCCCTCTCGCCAGCTCCGCCCGCGAGTCGTAGAATCCCTCATCCAGCATCGTCGCCCACCGCTGCCAGCGGACCATGCCCGGCTCCCGTGTCGGCTTCTTCCCACGCCTGGTCTTCGCCCCCTTTCGAGCAGGACGGGCTTCGAAAGGTGCTCGTAGCCGAATGACCAGACCTCCCCGGAGCGATTCACACTCGGTCCGCATTGGGGAGCCATTCAGACCTCTCAACGAACCCCGGCTCAACAGCTGGGGTTTCGTT
>CAZHIK010001196.1:0-2937 GCA_964532635.1 uncultured Enterobacterales bacterium | reverse complement strand
CGGGGCTGGCCCCGAAGGCGTGCAATTCCGGCCCCACCAGGCCGCCCCGTGCGCCGGCGCGGTGGCAGCCCAGGCAGCCCCTCTGGGAGAGATGCTCGGCGATGGCGTCCTGGGCCTGGCTCACGGCAGGCCAGGGAGCCAGCAGCTCCGCCTGTGCTACCGCATCGTGGCACTGCAGGCAGGCCACCCAGGCCTGGGCTGCGCCCAGGGGAGTGTCGCGGCCAAACGCCGGCTCGTGGTGAAATGTGGTGGAGCCGGGGTCGCCGCCATGGCAGGGCACACAGCCCAGCTCGAGGGGATCGTGGCCCACCTCGGCGTGCTGGGCGAAGACCACGCCGCTGGCCGGGGTGTAGCCGGCTCCCGCCAGGTGGCAGCTGGTGCAGTACTCCTGGCCGTCGGTGGTGCTGGTGGCCACCGGGCCCATGAGGGTCGCACGGAGTGCCTGGTCGAACTCCGGATCGTGCTGGCGATAGTCGGCCTGGACCGCACGCCAGTCGGGCAGGTCCCGGGCCCCCAGCACCGCGCTGGCCACACCGCCGGCGATCACCAGGACGATCAGCCACGGGCTCGCCGTGAAGTCCCGCAGGGCCGGCTCGCTCACGGGAGCCACAGCAACCCCCAGTTGGGTCCGCGCAGCCAGACTGCCACCGCTGTGACGCCGCCGTAGCAGACGAAGACCCAGCCCATCAGGAACACCGCGGTGCTCAGGCGCCCCAGGCTCGCTCTCAGTGGCCCGCGAGCCAGCCACAGCAGGGCCGCGGCCAGCACGCAGCACAGGATGACCACCAGGTCCCAGTGCCAGGCCCACAGGGGGGTGGAGGCGACGGTGATGGCGCCCAGCCCGGCGTACAAGGCCAAGGCCCAGCCCCGGGGAAGCTCCGCCAGCCCGGCGCCCGTCAGTCGCTGGGGGATGAGCGGCATGGCCAGCAGGAAGGCCACGAAGCAGCCCGGCACGATGTAGGTGACGAAGAAGGCGGGGTGGAAGTGCAGCAGCTCCTGCAGGCCTACCAGGTACCAGGGCGCCTTCATGGGGTTGGGGGTGACCAGGGGATCGGCCTGGGGTCCGAACGGGATCGGGGCCACGAACGACAACAGCAGGGCCAGCAGGGTGACCAGCAGGGTGAGCCACAGCTCCCAGCGCAGGATGGCGCCCCGGGCCTTGGTCTTGGCCGGCCCGCCGCGCTCGAGGGCTCGGGGGCTCAAGGTGAGACCCCCGTCGCGGCGGATGCGGTACAGGTGCACGCTCAACAGCGCCGCGAAGACCAACGGCAGGGTGATGCAGTGGTGCACGTAGAAGCGCAGCAGGGTGGTGCCGGTGATGACGTCGCTGCCCAGCAGGGCGTGCTTCACCGCTCCACCGATGACCGGGGCCGAGCCGGCCATGTTGGCCCCCACCGTGATCGCCCAGAACGCCAGCTGGTCCCAGGGCAGCAGGTAGCCGGTGTAGGACAGGGCCACGGTGAGGAAGAACAGGATCACCCCCACCCACCAGTTGGCCGCCTTGCTGCGCTCGTAGGCCCCCCGCCAGGCCAGGCTGAACAGGTGCAGCACCACCGTGACCACCATGGCCTGGGCGGTCCAGTTGTGCAGGGCCCGCAGGGTGCGGCCGAAGCGCACCCGCTCCTCGAGCACCTGGATGCTTGCCCAGGCGCCATCTTCCGAGGGCACGTAGACGTACATCAGCAGCACGCCGGTGATGGTCAGGATGGCGAAGAGCGAGGTGGACAGCAGCCCGCCGAAGAGGGTGGCTCGGAAGCGCAGGCTGGCCAGCCGCACCCGCGGTGCGTGCAGGTGCTCGAAGAAGCCGAACCAGTGCGCGGGCCAGTCACGCATGGGGGCTAGGTCTCCAGGAACAGGCGCTCGCCCACCGCGACCACCTCGTAGCGGTCGAGATCGCGGGTGGCGGGCCCCACCAGCACCCGCCCCACGTCCGTGGCCAGGCCGTCGTCGCCCAGGAAGGCGAAGGCCGAGCCGTGGCACGGGCACTCGAGGGTGCGGTTGCCGGCGGTGGGGCGCAGGGTGCAGCCCAGGTGGGTGCAGATCAGGGAGTGGGCCCGCAGGCCCGACGGGGCATCGGGGTCGCCCACGATCACCATGCTGTTGTCGGCGTCGAGCCAGAAGCCTTCCCGGGAGGCCAGCAGCCGCGCCTGCACCTCGGCTCGACGCCCAAGGAAGCGCCGCGTGCGGGTGCCCCGGCCGTGGCCGTGGGCGAAGAAGCCCCAGGTGAACGCTCCGCCGAGCGCTGCGATGCCCGCCGCTGTTCCGCGGCCGAGCCAGAGCAGGAAGGTGCGGCGGGTGGTGGACATCCAGATCCGTGGTGCGGGCGGAGATCACACCTAACCCGCGGCTATTCCCACACCCCCGCCATGGGCTCGCCGCAGCTTCCGCACTTGCCTTCATCCAGGTTGTTCTCCGTGATGAAGAAGCCCTTGCGGCCGATGACGACCTCGCTGCACTCAGGGCAGTAGGTGCTGTTGCCCTCGTGGCCGGGGACGTTGCCCACGAAGGGGTGGTGCAGCCCCTGGGCCTTGGCGATCTCGTAGGCGCGCTCGAGGGTCGCCACGGGGGTGGGGGGCAGGTTCTGCAGCTGGTAGTCGGGGTGGAAGCGGGTGAAGTGGATGGGCACGTCGGGGCCCAGCTCCCCCATCACCCACTTGCACATCTCGGTGAGATCCCGTTCGGCGTCGTTGAGCGTGGGCACCACCAGGTTGACCAGCTCGAGGTGCAGCCCGCGGGCCTTGACCTGCTTGATGGAGCGCAGCACCGGCGCGAGCTCGGCACCGCAGACGTCACGGTAGAAGTCTTCGGAGAAGCCCTTCAGATCGATCTTCACAGCGTCGAGCACGTCGCACAGCTCGCCCATGGCCGGCTCGGATGCGTAGGCGCAGCTGATGAGCACCGAGCGCAGGCCGTGCTCGCGGCCCAGGCGGGCGATGT
>CAZHIK010001195.1:0-2941 GCA_964532635.1 uncultured Enterobacterales bacterium | reverse complement strand
GCCCCGCGGGCAGGGGCCGCCGCCGGTTCGGGTGGTGCTGGTGGAGGCTCCGGAGCCGGTGGGTGACGGTGATCTCGAAGAGGCGGGTGGCTTCGGAGAGCATGATGCCGAGGACTCATGCGGCCATGAAGAACCCGCGGCCGCGTTTGCGCCCGAACCGCAGACCTTCCGGCTGCCCAGGCGCTGCGGCCGCTGCAGCTGGTCCTCGAGGCTGCGCGCGGCGTTTTCGGACTTCCAGGTCGCGCTGGCGCGTGCTCTGGCGAACACTTCAACTCGGGACGGACCCTGCACCGTACCTCTGTGAGGGGGGCGGTCCCCAGGCCGCGCCCCCGAAGCGAGAACCCACGATGCGAATCCTGTTGATCCCCTCGAGCGTGCTCCTGCTGGCCCTGTGCCTGGGCCCGGCCTGTGGAGACAAGAGCGATGATACTGGCGATCCGCCGGAGGAGACCGATTTCGACGACGACAGCGGGATCGTCGATGCGGATGGCGACGGCGTACCGGCGAGCGAGGACTGCGACGACACGGATCCATCAGTGGGTGCGGCGACGACCTGGTACGCCGACGAGGACGGCGACGGCTATGGCAACGACGACCGGACCGTGCTGGCTTGCGAAGCACCCGATGGGTTTGTATCCGTCGGCGGAGACTGCCGTGGTCGTGACCGGAACGTGTACCCGGGAGCCCCCGAGTGGTGTAACGGCTACGACGACGACTGCGACGATGAGGTGGACGAGGATGCGCGGGACGCCGAGACCTTCTACTTCGACAACGACGGTGACGGCTACGGCGGAACGGACTCGGCGGTAGTGTCCTGCGATCGGCCGGATGGGAGCATCGAGGTGGGCTCGGACTGCGACGATGACGACCCGGACATCCATCCGGAGGCCGAGGATGTCTGCGGCGACTGGGTGGACAACGACTGCAACGGCTTTGTGAGCGACGGCTGCCCCTACGAGGGGAACGCGCCCGCTACGGATGCCGATGCGGTGAACGAGGGAGTGAGCTGGCCGACGGGCACTCATATCGATGGTGTCGGCGACCTGAACGCGGATGGCTACGATGATCTTCTGTTTGGGGACAGCTCCACGGCTTCTGGAGACTGTGCGGCCATTGTGGTCCTCGGGCCGGTGAGCGGAACCGTTCACCTTCATCCTGCAGGAAGCGGGGTGTTCCTGTATGGGGAAGATGATGACGATGAGGTGGGACGTTCCGTGTCGCCGGCTGGTGACATCGACGGCGACGGCCTGCCCGACATCATCGTCGGTGCCCATCGTGAAAGCACCACGGCCGATTCCGCCGGAGCAGCCTACGTCGTGTTGGGGCCGGTCACCGATGCTGGTACGCTGGCCCGCGGCTCGGTCAAGCTGCTCGGCGAGACCGAGTACGGCAATGCTGGTCTCGACGTAGCCGACGCTGGGGACACGAACGGTGATGGCCTCGATGACGTGCTTGTGGGCGCTGCATATGAATCATCGGTCGTGGACCGGGGTGGTGCGGCCTACCTGGTGCAGGGCTCGAAGGATTTCGAGCCCGGCCAGACCTCGAGCCTGACCGACGCCGATGCCAAGATCGTGGCAGAGGGACCCGATGACTGGTACTTCCTCGGATACAGCCTCGCTGGGGGAGGCGATGTGGACGCGGACGGGTACGATGACATCGTCGTGGGAGCACCCGCGTTCGACAACCCCGGCAAGGCCTATGTCTTCTACGGCCCGATATCTGGAGTCATCCCAGCCGAAGAAGCCGGAGGAAGCATCGAGGAGTCAGGGACGGGAGGGGATCTCGGGGACTCGGTGGCGATGGCGGGAGATGTCGATGGAGACGGACGCAGCGAGGTCCTGGTCGGTGCCCCGAGAGTGAGCCATGGATACGGGATTGGAGGGGAGACCTACCTCCTGTTCGGACCTGTCTCGGGCAGCCACACCCGGGAGACTGTCCGGGCGAGCTGGGTGGGCACCTACTACGGTGAGAGTCTGGGCGACAGCGTGACGGGTGCTGGCGACCTGGACGCCGACGGCGCGTCGGACTTCGCCTTCGGTGGCTCGGCGAACTACCACATGCACAAGTGGCACCACCGCTACCCTGGGGCGGTCTATGTCATGTACGGGCTGTCCTCGGGCCTCCTCTAGTCTGCGAGGCTTCGAGCTGGGGCATCGTAGGGCTCCCATGGGGCCTCGAGCTCCGCGCTCGCTGCCCAGAAGGTCGTCTCGTATGTCCATCGCAGCAGGTCGAGCTCGAACTCGATCTTTCGATCCCCTCGCGGCCAGTCCGGCCAGGCCGAGTGGTCCGTGGGGTCGAAGGTCTCCTGGTCGATGGTCTCCTCGAGCGCCCCGGTGAGCCGTGTCGGGGCCTGGGAACCCACGCCGGTGGAGTAGGTCGTGTCCGCGTAGTAGACGTGGGAATTGGCGCCGCCGTCCCTGGCTGCGTTCAGTGCGATGTTGGCGTGACGGTTGAACCACCAGGGGGGCTGGGCGTGATCCTCGCAGAACTGGATGCGGACGTAGGCGCTCGCCGCGTTGGCTAGTATTGGTAGGAACGCCTCCGCGCTGCGTTGCAGCCAGAAGCTGACGAGGCTGAGGAACAGCACACCGCCGTCGTACACCTTGGGGGCGTACCAGTTCACGTACATGCCGCACGCCAACGTCTCGAAACCCAGTTCGTCCACAAAGATCTGTTCAACGCCAAAGAGACCCGACAGCACATCGAGAGGGGGACGAAAGAAGAAGTTGTAGGGCCCACCACCCTTCTCGTCTTCGTTCTTGGCGAACCACTCTTGCCAGCAATCGAACGTGAGCGTGTCGACCCCGAGGTAGTCGTATGCGGGGGATTCGTCTGGTTCTATTGCTCCTGGATTCCAGTCCGGGTCCCAGTAGTCCGAGTCTGGGGCGATGGGTGAATACGCGTAGGTGGCCACGCTCTGCGCCAGGCTGTTCGGGGG
>CAZHIK010001194.1:1760-2942 GCA_964532635.1 uncultured Enterobacterales bacterium | reverse complement strand
GTGTTGGCGTCGGAGGTGTAGAGGGTCGCGAACAGCTCGTAGTCGCCCGCCGGGATCTCCCGGGCCGTGAAGGTCAGCACCGGCAGGCCGTGGTCCACCTCGTCCACACCGGCGCAGAGGGTGGGGAAGGGTCGCCCGCCGTCCACCCAGTGGAACTCGGTCCACTGTCCGTCGGTGGTGCTCAGATCGGCGGTCGAGGTGGTGGTCTCGAGCACCGGGTCTTGGACCTCGTCGTCCCAGCAGTCGTAGGTCAGGCCCTGGGCGGCGCCCAGGACCACGCCGCTGCCGGAGTCGGCTCCTCCGGTGGTGAAGCCGAACAGATCGGCTTCGTAGTCGCGCCCGGTGAGCAGGTTGTCGAAGCTCACCAGCCCCGTGCCCGCCCGCACCGCCTCGACAAGGTCATCATCGTCGAGCAGGGCTCCATCAGGGTCCACGCCGGGATGGGCCAGGACGATCAGGGCCCAGTCGGCCAGATCCTCGGGCAGGGGATCGCTGGCCAGGTCCAGCTCGTGGATCGGCACGCCCAGCTGGTCCAAGTAGGGCTCGAGCTGCATCCCGTAGCGGAGCGCGCCCGAGCTTGCGCTGTTGTGCAGCACCAGGGCCTGGACCCGTTTCTCGCCCTCGGCGAGCCTCGAGTCGGCGGGTGTGTCGCCGCTGTCCCCAGGTTCGAGCCCGGTGCTCCGTGGGGCCACCCCGCCGTCGATGCGGCAGGCGCTCAGGAGCAGCAGGGGCAGGATGCGGCGCACGCCCCATTCTCGCACAGGGTTGGGGCGCGATGCAGGGTGCTCCGTGTTCGGAGCCTGGTATGCTCGCCGGGTCGTCAGCCTGGAGCGCATCATGGACTTCTCCCGTGGCTTTTTCCTCCTCCCGCTGCTGCTGGGGTGCAACCCCGACATGGGCGTGACCGTACACAACACGGCGCCCGAGGTCAGCATCGTCTCGCCGGTGGAACACCAGGAGCTGGGGGCAGACCAGGAGCTGATCTTCGTGGCCAGTGTCTCGGACGCGCAGACCGCCAACGAGGACCTGAGCTTCAGCTGGGGTTCGAGCGTCCAGGGCGTCCTCGAGGGCGAGGAGGACATCGGCTGGGACGACATCATCTTCACCGTGAGCAGCCTCGAGCCCGGTGAGCACCTGATCACCCTGCAGGTCACCGACCCCAGGGCTGCCTCGGGCGAAGAC
>CAZHIK010001194.1:0-1750 GCA_964532635.1 uncultured Enterobacterales bacterium | reverse complement strand
TCAGCGTGGTGCCCAACGAGGCACCGTCGGTGAGCTTTGCGAGCCCCGAGGACGGCGGGGCCTATGCCGGTGGCGATCCCATCCTGGTGCAGCTCGAGGTCTCCGATCCTGACGAGAGCGATCCCAGCGCCCTGTCCCTGGCCTGGGAGGGCTCGGCCGCCGAAGGCGCGCTGCTTCCCGATGCCCCCAACTCCGACGGCACGGTGATGACCTACCTCGAGGACCTGGGGATCGGCAGCTGGAGCCTGTCGGTGACGGTCACCGACTCCCTGGGCTCCACCAGCGCCGCCGCCCTGAGCTTCTCGGTGGAGATCCCCGATCGCGACGAAGACGGCCACGGCGACGAGGACTGGGGCGGGGATGACTGCGACGACGGCAACGCTGGCGTCAGCCCCTCGGCCGACGAGCTGTGCAACGAGGTCGACGACGACTGCGACGGCGAGATCGACGAGGACGACGCCACCGACGCCGCGACCTGGTACGCGGATGCGGACGAGGACGGCTACGGCGATCCGGACACCACCCGCGTCACCTGCGACCAGCCCAGCGGGTACCTGGCCGACGCCACCGACTGCGACGACGGCGAGTCCGGCATCAATCCCGGGGCGGACGAAGTCTGTAACGAGATCGACGACGACTGCGATGGGAATGTGGACGAGGACAGTGCCGTGGACGCCAGCACCTGGTACGCCGATGGCGACGGTGACGGCTACGGCGACGCCACCAGCAGCACCCAGGCCTGCGAGCAGCCCACGGGCTACGTCTCCGACAGCAGCGACTGCGACGACAGCGATGACGCCGTCAGCCCCGTCGCCACCGAGCTGTGCAACGGCGTGGACGACGACTGCGACGGGAGCACCGACGAGGACGACGCCGCCGATGCGCCCACCTGGTACCTGGACAGCGATGGTGACGGCTACGGCGATGCCGCCAGCAGCACCCCGGCCTGCAGCCAGCCCACCGGCTACGTCGCCGATGCCACGGACTGTGACGACGGGCAGGCCGGCGCCAACCCCGGCGAGAGCGAGCTGTGTGACGGCTACGACAACGACTGCGACGGCACGACGGATGAAGACGCAGCCGCGGATGCCAGCACTTGGTACCTGGACAGCGACGTGGACGGCTTCGGCGACAGCACCAGCACCACCGTGGCCTGCGACCAGCCCAGTGGGTACGTCTCCGACGACAGCGACTGCGATGACGGGGACGACACCATCAACCCCGACGCCGAAGAGGTCTGCGACGACGGCCTGGATCAGGACTGCAACGGCATGGACAGCCGCTGCCCGGGGGAGCTGGACCTGGTGGATGCGGATGCCAAGCTCATCGGCGAGGCCGACTACGACAAGGCCGGCTATGCCGTCTCGGGCGCGGGAGACATCGACGGCGACGGCTACGACGACCTGCTGGTCGGGGCCTACGCGTCCGACTCCGAGGCCGGCCGCGCCTACCTGATGCTGGGCCCGGTGACGGGCAGCATCGACCTGTCGATGGCGGACATGACCCTGGTGGGCTCCAGCGGCGATCGCGTGGGCATCTCCCTGACCGGGGTGGGGGACATGAACATGGATGGCTACGACGACTTCGCCGTGGGCGCCACCTACCCCTCCACCATGGCGGGTGAGGTCTACCTGATCTTCGGCCCCGCCACCGGCGCCATCGCCAGCGCCGACGCCGACGTGGTGCTGTCCGGCACCAGCTCGGGAGACCAGGCTGGAAGCGCTTTGGCCGATGGAGACATCGACGGTGA
>CAZHIK010001193.1:0-2944 GCA_964532635.1 uncultured Enterobacterales bacterium | reverse complement strand
GCCGTTTTCGGAGGACACCTCGGTGGCGATGGCCAGCCGGGTGAGACCCTTGCCTCGCGCGAGGTCCATCACCGCCACGACCCGGCCGTGGTCCACATCGGTGTCGGCCTTGATGATCACCATGGTGTTGGGGTCGTGTACGGCCGCCCGGGAGAGGCGATCACTCAGCGAGGACCAGCTCATGGGTTCCCGGTCGAGGAACAGGCTGCCCTCGGCGGTCATCCACACGTTGATGTCCTGCTTCTCACGGATGATGGTCTGCGCGCTCGAGCGCGGCAGATCCACCTGGATCCCCGGAGAGGTGACGAAGGTGGTGGAGACCATGAAGAAGAGCACGAGCTGGAAGATGATGTCGATGAGGGGCGTGACATCAACCCTGCTCTCTTCGCGCCGGCGCACAGAGAAGTTCACTTGCCCGCGTCCTTCTTGGCCACCAGCGCCTTGCTGGGTGCGGCCAGCAGCTCGAGCAGGTCGAGAGCGTAGCTCTCCATCTCCATCAACATGTCGTCGGCCCGGGCCAGCAGCGAGCGGTGTGCGATGAGGGCCGGAATGCCCACCGTGAGACCCGCGAAGGTGGTGATGAGGGCTTGGCTGATGCCGCCGGCCAGGCTCGAGACCACGCCCACGCCGACCTCCTGGATGACCTCGAAGGTGACGATCATGCCCCAGACCGTGCCGAGCAGGCCCAGCAGCGGCGCGACGGCCGCCACGGTGCCCAGGATCCCGGTGTAGCGCTCGAGGTCTGCGGCCTCGCGGCGGCCGGCTTCCTCCACGCGCTCTTTGAGGCGGGCACGGGACTCACCGTGGTAGGCCACGGCGACCTCCATGACACGGGCCACGGAGCTGCCGTTCTTGCGGCAGAGGGTGCGCGCGTCGTCGAAGCGAAGTTGCCGGACCAGGTCTTCGAGCTCGACGCAGAAAGCGCGGGGCACCACACGGGAGCGCCGCATGGCCACGAGCCGCTCGAAGAAGGCCATCAGCCCGATCACCGAGGCTAGCCCGATTGGGATCATGACTGGGCCGCCGCTCATCAGAAACTCGATCACCGCGTCTCCCGCACCTGCTTTTGGGCTGCCGCCCCACGGTACGCAGGGTTTTGGCGCACCGGGGCTGGGTGCGCAGGACACCCAGGCTGGCTTAACCCGACTATGGTTCGTTCGGATCGCACCAACCCATGTCTCCCTCGCGCTCTTCCACCTCTACCGCCGCCGCCCTGCTCGCGCTGGGCTCCGCGCTGGCGTGCGCGGGTTGCCGGGTGGCCTACCTGAGCCGAGCGGCCCTGCACCAGGCGGAGCTGATGGCCCTGCGGGAGCCCGTCGACCGAGTGCTCACCAGCGACGATCCTCGCCACGCGCTGAGCGCGGAGCAGGCCGAGAAGCTGGGTACCATCTCGGAGATCAAGGCCTTCGGCGAAGAGCTCGGCCTGGCCCGCTCCAACAACTACGAGAGCATCTCGGTGCGCTGGGATCGCACCATCCTGAACTTCTCCGTCTGCGAACCCCTGTCCCTCGAGCCCGTGGGCTGGTGGTTCCCCATCGTAGGGCGAGTCCCCTACCTCGGCTTCTTCCGCGAACAGGACATGCAGCGCTGGGAGCACCGCTACCGTGAGCGCGGCTACGATGTCTGGGTCCGCGAGGTGGCCGCATACTCCACCCTGGGCTGGTTCCGGGACCCGGTGCTGCCCAGGATGTTGGCCTGGGAGGAGTACCGCCTGGCGGAGGTCGTGCTCCACGAGCTGACCCACGCCACCCTGTGGGTACCGGGGAGTGTGAGCTTCAACGAGACCTTTGCCACGGTGGTGGGCGAGCAGGCGGCCACCCTCTGGATGGAGTCACGCTACGGCCCTGAAAGCGAACAGGTCCGCGACATGTGGATCACCCGCGAGGACCACGACACCTGGCGCGGTGTGCTCGAGGGGCTGTACCAGGATCTCGACAGCGTGTACAAAAATGAGAACATCAGCGCCGATGCCAAGCTCGAACAAAAGCGCAAATTGTTCGAAAGCCTCGATCAGCGTGTGCTATCCGCAGGCTTCCACCGGCCCGACCGCTTCCGGGAGGAGGCTCGGGAGGGGATCTGGAACAACGCCCGCGTGGCTCAGTACAGGACCTACAACCACAGCCGGGAGGACCTGGATCGCCTGCTGATGCGGCGCGACGGCGATCTGCGCGCCTTCATCGGAGACGTCGAAAAGATCACCTCGAACCAGGATGATCCGTGGTCCGCGGTCCAGGATGCGGCGAGTGCGAAGTCACAGGAACGAAATTAGTCCCTTGTGTCAAGACCCCAGATCCCGATACCGATAAGCTAGTCGTGAGCGCGCGCAGCACAGCTCCGCACGCGCCAGCGGTCGAACCCCTGATCCACCTGTCCCGGGTTCGGAACACAGCCCGGGCAACACCCCCTCCCCCGCCATGAGCCACCCCTCCGACGAAACCACGCATTCCGAGCCCGAAACGGGCGAGGAGCAGCCCGTGGAGGAGTCCGGCGAGGACAAGGAAGACGCGCTGGCACGAAACGTGCAGACCCATTCGGACGCTGAAGGCGAAACATCCGGATGGAGAGACGCGATGGGATATCCCTCGAGAGCGAAAGCCAAGTCGCGCGACGCCAAGGGCGGCAACCTCCTTCTCAACAAGTACCTCAAGAACATGGGCGCGATCCCGCTCCTGTCTCGCGAGGACGAGGTCGAGGTGGCCCGACGCATCGAGGCTGGAGGTCCCGACTCCGAGCTGGCCAAGCAGGCGCTCATCAACGCGAACCTGCGCCTGGTGGTCAGCATCGCCAAGCAGTACTCCTACCGGGGGATGCCCCTGGCCGACCTGATCCAGGAAGGCAACCTGGGCCTGATCAAGGCCACCGAGAAGTTCGACTACCGGCGGGGTTACAAGTTCTCCCCCTACGCCTCGGGGTGGATACGCCAGAGCAGCATCCCGGGCATCGA
>CAZHIK010001192.1:0-2947 GCA_964532635.1 uncultured Enterobacterales bacterium | reverse complement strand
AGCTGGGGCCGCCGAACGGGGTGGTCAGGTAGTACTCCCCCCCGCGGGGCATGGTGAAGGGCGAGTGACCTACCAGCAGCGTGAAGCGGGGAAGGTTGCTGTCGGTGGGAGCGGGCGCCTCGTCCTGCTCGCGCATGGTGTGCATGAGCTGGCTGTCGCGCGGATCGGTCGCCTTGCAGTAGAGCTCGGGGGCGAGGGAGAACTTCTTGGCCATGGTCAGCGATCCCTGGAGGGCGGGAGGAGGCGGTAGCGTGCGCCGAGGTATCTCATGGTGGCATCGCGGGTCCAGCGCCGCCAGTGGTTGCGGTCACGTCGCAACGATCTGAGCTCGATCCCGGCCCACCAGCGCAGATCCTTCAACCGGATGGCAGCACGCTGGAGCGAACCCGGCAGGTAGTGGGCGTCGTCGTGGTCCGCCGAGTAGCCCAAGCGCTCCATCAGCTTGGCGCAGACCGCCTCCACCATCCGAACCTCGGCATCGCTCAGGTGCTGGCGGTACTTGCCCGCGTTGCCTGACAGCACGGGCTTGGCGGTGTTCTGCCAGGACTCGGACAGACCAGCGCTGGTCCGGGCCTCGCGGCCTTCGTGGAAGCGCAACATGGCGGGCTCGAAGGACTCGTCCAGGAAGTCACAGAGCCCGCGCACGGTGGCCTCGGGCTGGTCGAGCAGGTCCTCGTAGCGAAGCAGGTGGACGTGCTCGGCGCCCAGGCGCTCGAGGGCGGCGAGGCCGATCTCCTGCTGTTCCCTCCACAGCTGGGCGGTGAGCCAGGGGTGGTAGGGACTGAACACCGAGCGTCGGGAAGAGGCGGCCACGTCGCGGGGATCCCGCACCAGCAGCACAAAGCGTGCGCCGGGATCCCGGGCGATGGCTCGGTCGGCGTAGTGCACCATGAACGTGCTCTTGCAACCCCAGCGGGCCTTGCCTTCCGCCTGCTGCACCTGATCGTACAGCGCTCCCAGCACGCCCATGGCGTCGCGGGGTCGGGCCTCGTCGATGATGCGCTGGCGGTCGATGGCGTAGGGCCAAGGGTGGATGTGCACCCGCTTCAGCCACAGGATCTCGTCCACGAGCCGCCCGAAGACCACTGGGCTCGCGAGATCGCCCCGGGCCGACTCCGTCGGCGCGAAGTATCGCATCAGGTGCAGCGGGTGGGGCACCGCGATGCGGCTGTGGGCGTTGAGCACCAGGCGGAGCAGGTTCGAGCCGGATCGCTCGGTGCCGATGATGTAGATAGGGTCGGACATGATGGACCGTCTATCCAACGCACCCCCGGCTCGCTGCGATGTGCTCGTCATCGGTGCGGGTGCGTCCGGTCTGTGGGCTGCATCGAGGCTGGCCCGCGCGGGTGTGGACACGCTGGTCCTGGACGAGGCCCGGTCCTTGGGTTCCGGCGCGTTCGCCCTCGGACCGGGTCTGGCCCTCGGCTGGCGACATGACCACCGCCATCGCCTCGTGCAGGCCCTGGGGGCCGGGCCCGCCGAGGAACTCGAGCACACCATCGAACACAACCACCAGCTGGCCACCGGGGCACTGTCCGAGCACGGCTGGCGGGCCTGCGGCGGCGTGTTGCTGCCGGGCGATGAGCGGGAGGCTGCGGAGATCGAGGCGGCGCCCGGGCGTGGTGAACGCTCCCAGGCTGCGTTGATCGAGCCCGACCGAGTTCTCGGGCGGCTGGTGTCGGAGCTGGAAGAGGAGGGGGGGCGACTGGTGCTCGGTGCACCCGTGCTCGCGCTCGAGGACGACAACGGCAGCCCTCGGGCTCGCTTGGGGACCCACAGCGTCAGCGCTGAGCTCGTGCTGATCTGTGCGGGGGCGGGCGGAACCCAGCTGGATCCGAGCCTCGGCAGCTTCCTGGTGCCCCAGCAGCACCTGGCCCTCGAGGTGCGGGGCCCCGAGACGGACTCAGTGACAGCGCCCTGGTGCGCCTGGTATGGACGGCTGTGCGGTCGGCCGGTACCCGGCGGCACCCACCTGGTGGCAGGGGGGCGCCTCGAGCCCGGATCCCGAGGGGACTTCCCGCTCCGCATCGAGCGCGCGATGCTCGCCAGTCTGGCCGCCCTGATGGGCTGGAGTCCGCGTGAGCTGGCGGTGGAGCGGCGCTGGACCCGTCACGTCGCGCACACTCGCGACGGGCTCCCCCTGGTGGGGCCGGTGCCAGGCAGGGTGCGGCGGATCCTCTGCACCGGCTTCAACGACCACGACGCCGATCTGGCTTTCGCCTGCGCCGAGGCGGTCTGCAGTGGAGTCCTGACGGGACGGTCGGAGCTGCCCGGCCTGCTGTCGGCTCGGCGGCTGTTGGGTGCCTGATGGCTGTGCTGGTCTTTTTGGGGATCCTGGCGCTGCTGGCCGCGATCACCCTTCGCAGCCTCTACGGAGGGGGCACGACCTGGAACGACCACCTGATGGCGGTGTTGGTGCTGGGCTGCTTCGCTGTCTACGCCTTGCTGGGGGTGGGGGCCGCCTTCGCCCTGGAGGGAGCCTGGGCCGCAGCGCTGCTGGTCGCAAGCGGCATGGGGGGCGCACTGCTCAGTCCCCTGTTCGTGGTGCTGGATCGCCGCCGGGATCCTCACAATGGGCTCGGCTGGTGGTTGATGCTCGCGAGCCAGCCGGCCTACGCCTTCGCGTTCTGGTCCTTCCTGGTGCTCGTGCCCCACACCGCCGTGGCCCTCGTTGTTGGGGAACAGCCGGGCTGGCCGGGTTGGTGGTTGGTCCCACCCCTGCTGTTGTCGGTCTGGGGACTGGTCTGGGCGCTGGGGCCGGGGGACCGCGTGAGCCGCCACCAGGTCGCGGTCGGGGGTGGTGTCCGCGGACGGCTGCGGCTGGTACAGCTGGCGGACATTCACTTCGGTCCCGACCTGCACCTCAGCCGGTTGAGGCCGCTGCTGGCGCGGGTTGGAGCCCTCGAGCCCCACCTGGTGTTGGTGACCGGAGATCTGGTCTCACCGT
>CAZHIK010001191.1:0-2949 GCA_964532635.1 uncultured Enterobacterales bacterium | reverse complement strand
CCTGGGCGCCGTGGCGCGATGCGGTCTCGAGGCCAGCGGCCATGAGGTCGGCGCTCGTGCGTAGGCGCGCGTCCATGATCTTGACGGCCAGCAGCTCGGCGTCGGGGGCGATGCGATGGACCGCAGCGGCTACCTCGGTGCCGTGGCCGGCTTCGTCGTGGAAGTCCGCGCCGAGCAGGGCGTGACCGGTGGCACCGAAGCGGATGCTCCAGCCCTCGATCTTCGCGCCCTTCAGCCGAGGGTCGTCCACGCGGATTCCGCTGTCGACGATGGCGACCTTGACGCCCTTGCCGGTGAAGTCTTCCTTCAGGTATTCCATGGCGCTTCCTGGGGTGGTGAAGCAGGCAGAGTGCCTTCCGAGCGGTAACCCACGCAGTCCGCAGTGTACGACGCCCTGGTGTTCCCAAGCAAGGGCGAAGCCTGTTGCAGCCACTCGATCCACGCGAGTACGATGGCTGACCATGACACACTCCTCCTATTGGCCCACTCTGGCCGCCTGGCTCCTGCTTCTCGCCCCCACTACGGTCGGGGCCGACACCATCCAGGGAGCGGTGACCGATGCCGGCGGCGCTCCCCTCAGCGGGGTGACGGTCTACGCCTACGATCAGCGGCTCGGCTACGAAAAGGACACCACCGATGGCACGGGTGCCTACCTGATCTCGGGGCTCACGCCAGGCCTGCACCGGGTGCGAGCCGTGCCCGGCTCCACCCAGTCCCAGGTCACGCGCACCTGGCCCGACGCGTGGAGCTTCTGCGAGGGTGAGTTGGTGGATCTGGGCGCCGACGGTGTGCAGGGCATCGACCTGGTCCTGCCCGAGGGCGCGACCCTGCGGGGCACGCTCCTGGATGAAGAGGGAGAGCCCGTAGTGGGGGCGGTGGTCACGGCGTTGGGGGCAGACGACACCACCAACGGCCTTGCACGCCAGGCGGTCTCCCAGACAGACGGCAGCTTCACCCTCACCGGCCTGGATGCTCCGGACGGCGTATCGGGGCTGTGGAGCTGCGAGGTCGACGACGACGGCTGGCCCGATCAGCTGCTCGAGGGGGTCTACGACGATGACCAGGCCGACCTGGTGGAGGTGCCCTGGCAGGGTGAGGCGGATCTCGGCAGCTGGGCCCTGCTGCCGGGCGTGGGGGCCAGCGGCGTGATGACGGGCCCCGACGGCCCCGTCGAGGGAGCCTCGGTCCATGTCTACGGCGGGGGCCAGGTGGTCACGGTGGGCAGCGAAGCCGACGGCAGCTTCGAGGCTTGGGCGGTCCCCCCTGGCTCCATGCTGGCCTGGGCCTCGGCCGACGGCCTGGCCACCACCTACTGGCCCGACAACGACCGGCCCGAAGACTACGTGGACGTCGTGGTGGAGGGCACGCTGCAGGACGGCTTCGACATGCAGCTCCCCACCGAGGCCACGGTCAGCGGGCGCCTGGTGGGCGACGTGGACCTCAGCGACGCCACGGTGCTGCTGTACAACGACGTGCACACGGTGGGTCGGGGCGCCCTGGTGGAGTCCGACGGCTCCTTCGTCATCGATGCGCTGTACGGCGGCGACTACCAGCTGTACGTCTACACCTCCGACGAAGGCTACCTCGACGACTGGATCCGCGACGACGACGGCGAGCCCGCATGGTTCGAGCTGGACGATGGCGTGGACAACGAGCTGGGCGAGATCCCCCTCGAGCTGGGTGCCGAGGTCCAGGGCACGGTCCGTGACGAGCTGGGGGAGCCGGTCTACGGTGCCTATGTCTACGCCAGCGAGGAGGACGGCGAGGTGGTGGAGGTGGCCAGCACGGACCGCGACGGCCACTACGGCATCCCAGGCCTCGTGGGAGGCACCTGGCTCTTCGAGGTCCGCTACCACGCCTACTGCACCCACGATCCCGGCTACGTGACCACCTACTGGGAAGGCCAGGTCTACGATGTTCGCGCCACCTGGGTGGACGTGGCCCCAGGGGATCGGCTCGTGGGCTACGACTTCACGCTGCCCCAGGACGACGACCACGATCAGATGGGCGACGGCTGGGAGCGGGAGTTCGGGCTCGATACCAGCCGCGATGATTCCTACGAGGATCCCGACGGTGACGGCTACACCAACCTCGAGGAGTACCACCTGGGCACGGATCCCCTGGCCGTGTACGAGGAGCCCGGGCGCTGCGGGTGCAGGGGAGGGTCCGGGAGCCTGACGGCGTTGCTGCTGCTGCTGCCGTGGGGGATGCGGAGGAGGCTGCGGGACATCGTTGTCCCCCAGGATTCCCCGTAGGATTCACAGGACCTCCCGGCGCGGTGGGGATAGCTTCGCGTCGAAGCGCGAGGACAACGCACATGACCGGGCGACGCCGCATCCTGCTTCCGCTCGCTGCCCTGGGGCCGCTGGCGGGCGCCTGCGAGGTGGAGCAGCCTCGGACCATGGGCAGCGCGGAACCGCTGGAGTGCGCCGAGGGCTTCGTCCCGGATCGGAGCCAGTGCGTACCCGAGCACTGCGGTGCAGGTCGATGGGGTGAGATCGAGGTCGATGCGTCAAGCACCTTCGTGGACAGCGAGGCCGCCGAAGGGGGGGACGGCAGCGAGGCGGCGCCCCTGCGGACCATCCAGGCTGGCTTGGACCTGGCTGGCAGTCGGGGAGGCGGCCTGGTGGCGGTGGCGGCGGGGAGCTACCCCGAGGCGCTGGCGCTCACGGGCGACCACTCCGGCGTGCGCCTGGCGGGGCGGTGCCGGGAGCTGGTGACCCTCCTGGGGAGCGCGGGGGAAGAGGGGACAGCGACCGTCGCCATCGATGCACTCCAGGGCGAGCTGCAGCTGTCGGGACTGAGCGTGCGTGGATCGTCCCACTTCGGGGTGCAGGTGAACTCCGGGAACGTGCGGCTGGAGGACTCCATCGTCGTGGAGGGTGGCAACATCGGGATCGTGGCGATGCGGGGTTCCACGGTGGCATCCACCAGCCTGCTGGTGAAGGG
>CAZHIK010001190.1:0-2951 GCA_964532635.1 uncultured Enterobacterales bacterium | reverse complement strand
CACCGAGGCCACCGATCTCAAAGCCGAGATCGGCTTCGACGTGGCCCGCGAAGACTACGTGGACGGCGTGGAGACCAACAACGCGATGATCTACGCCGGGCGCGCGATGCTGTCGCTGACCCACCAGTTCAACGACTCGCTGTCCTTCACCGACACCGTCGAGGCCTACGAGAACGTCATCGACCTCGCCGACTTCCGGCTGCTCAACGAGGCCGCCATCTCGGCCAAGCTGTCCGACATCTTCAGCGTCAAGCTCTCCAACCAGCTGACCTTCGACAACGTCCCGGTCGAGGGCTACCGCAAGCTCGATCAGACCACCCTGGTCTCACTGGTTGCCACCCTCCTCTAATCCGCTTCACAAGCCTGCTATCTCGAGGCCAACACCATGGAAACCGTGCAATCCTTCATCGACTGGGGCCTTCCCTTCGCCCAGGACTTCCTGCTCGCCATCGTCATCTTCGTCATCGGTTGGGTCGTGTCGAAGTGGACCAACAAGCTGGTGCAGAAGGCCCTGACCCGGGGCAAGGTGGACGTGGCCCTGGGCCGCTTCCTGGGCTCCATCGCCCGGTACACCGTGCTGGTGGCCGCCGTCATCGCCGCCCTGGGCACCGTGGGCATCGAGACCACCTCGGTCGTCGCCGTCTTCGCCTCCGCCGGCCTGGCCGTCGGCCTCGCCCTGCAGGGCTCTCTGTCCAACTTCGCCGCCGGCGTCATGATCCTCTTCTTCAAGCCCTTCCTGCTCGAGGACATGATCACCGCGGCCGGCCACACCGGCGTGGTCAAGGACATCGGCCTGTTCGCTACCACCCTGTACACCGCCGACAACCAGAAGATCATCATCCCCAACAGCTCGGTGGGCGGCGGCAGCATCATCAACCTCACCACCCTGGGCACCCGCCGCGCGGCCGTGGACGTTGGCGTGGCCTACGGCGAGGATCTCGAGAAGGTGCAGGAGGTGCTCCTGGGTGCAGCCAAAAAGCCCGGCATGGTGTTGACCGACCCCGACCCCGCCGTCGCCTTCGTGGGCCTGGGCGCCTCGAGCCTCGACTTCACCGTCATGGCCTGGTGCAACAGCGCAGACTTCCTGGCCACCCTGCACGCCCTGCGCTGCGAGATCTACGACGAGCTGAATGCCGCTGGCATCGAGATCCCCTTCAACCAGATCGTGGTGCACCAGGCTCCGGTCGAAGAAGCGTAGCCCTGCGGGCTTGACCGCGACTTGACGCGACCGCTCCCTCCTCCATAGGCTGCATGCCAACCGGAGGAGGGAGTCGGTGCATCAGGCCGCCCGCGATCTTCGAAGAGCGCTGCTCCCCGTCGCGGCCTGCGCCCTGCTCGCCGCACAGCCACGTCGAGGGGCCGACACGGGGCGCTCTCCGTCCCTGCCCCGCCTGGACAGGACCGAAGGGGTGTTGGGCCTGCCCGAGTGGTCGCCCACCCTCGAGCCTGGCGAGATCCACGAGATCCGCCTCCTCGCCGCGGCCGCCTCGAGCGATCCCGATGTCGTCGAGAGCCTCGTGGAGATCGGTCTCAAGCGCTACGAGGACCGCGACCAGGTCCTGGACGACCTGGCGCTGCTGCCAGGCGACCGGGCGCGGGACCTGGGGTGCGGCATCGGCTGGCTGAGCCTGGCGATGGCCGAGGCCGTGGTGCCCGGCGGAATGGTGCACGCCCTCGATGTCCGCGAGGCACCGATCGCGGTGATGAAGATGCGCGCGCGGCGGCGTGGGCCCCGGGTGCTCGGGCCGCTGCGCCCCCATGTGTCGAAGCCGACCTCCACGGACCTCCCGGACGCCAGCCTGGACGTGGCCCTGTTCCTGAACCTCGGCTTCATGCTCCGGGATCCCCTCGATCCGGATGTCGCAGAGCCGCAGCGCGACGTGCACCGAGCCCTGCGGCCCGGCGGTCGGCTGCTCGCGGTGCAGTGGATGGGCGGCCCCGAGGGCAGCGATCCGCTGCCCTACGTGCTGCACCTGGAAGAGGCCGGCTTCGAGCTGCTGAACTCGCGCTACGACGAGCTGTACGACAGCTGGACGATGGAGTGGATCAAGCTCTGATCACCTCACCCAGACCCAGACCTCGCTGATCCCGAAGCTCTCGTCGGTGGCGCCCTGGTTGAGGGTGGAGCCCACGATGAGGGACATGCTGTCGGAGCTGTGGGTGAAGATCTCGTCCACAGTGTGCAGGCTGTCGTAGGAGCCGTAGTAGCCGCGGTCCCAGCCGCAGACCTCGCCGTAGCTGGAGCTGTGGTTGTTCTGGTTCCAGGACGCGATGGTGGCGCCGTCCACCTCGACGTAGGCTTCTTCGCCGTCCCAGGAATCGAGCGCGGCGTAGTCCAGATCGACCCAGGCCTCGGTGTGGCTGACACCGTAGCAGTCCAGATCGATGTCGATCTCACCGCCGGAGATGATGCCGTAGCCGCCCAGCAACTCACCCCATGAACCACAGGTGTAGGTGGTGGAGAGGCTCCAGCCCGCATCCACGGACGTCTCGAAGTCGTCGTCGAAGATCAGGGTCCAGCCGCCGCCGTCCTCGGTCATGTCGCAGAGAGTCTCGGTGGCCACACCGTCCAGGTAGATCCAGTAGGTGCCGTCGGTGGAGCTGGAGTCGTCGGAGAGCACCTCGAGGCAGCTGTCGGCCGCGCACAGCTCACCGGAACCCAGGGTGCCGGTGTCGGCGGTGCCGTCGCAGTCGTCGTCCACGCCGTTGCAAGCCTCGGTGGCACCGGGGTTGACGCTGGCGTCGCCGTCGTCGCAGTCGGTGTCGTCGCTGACGTAGCCCGAGGGAGCCGAGCAGCCGGTGGTGGTGCTCGAGGCGTCGCCGTAGCCGTCGCCGTCGCTGTCGGCGTACCAGGTACCCGGGTCCGTGGCGCCCTCGTCCACGGTGCCGTCGCAGTCCTGGTCCACGCCGTCGCAGATCTCGGTGGCGCCCGGGTGGATGTCGCTGTCGAG
>CAZHIK010001189.1:0-2954 GCA_964532635.1 uncultured Enterobacterales bacterium | reverse complement strand
TCGGAAGCTCCAACGCGCCCCCCGCCAGAAGCGCGGCCTGACGGCCTGAACACCCCGACCAGCTTCCCACCCGGCTCTGCCGAGCTGACCCCTGCGCTGGATTTGGCGTGCTCCGCTAAATCTGGCGCAGCAACTTTGAAAGCTCCAATCGCGTCATTCGCCTCTCGCCAATCGCGCGCCGCTATATCGTGGGTTGAGGCCGTTCGACGGCCGCTGACAGCGAACGCAAGGGCCGTGCCTGCGCGAAAAGCCAGGAAGAACCGTTCGGGGGTGTCGAAAACCGTCGAAGATCGTCGAACTTTCGACACCCCTTTCGACGATCTTCGACGGTGGTCGATGGCAGGGGTCCACCCATGGGCGCTCACGGGCTATGCTCCGGAGACCTCCGGAGGCTCCCATGTCGTACGATCTCGTTCCGGTCTCGGCTCCGCGCACCGCGGGGCTCTACCTGCGCCTGTTGGTCAACCTGCTCGAGCTGTCTACCACCCGTTCCCCCCTGGTGAAGATGCTGCTCGAGAGCGCGGGGATAGCCGGGCTGCGGCTCATCGACGCGGGCACTCACAGCGCGATGTTCGAGCCACCGCTGGTGGTGGAGCCCCGGCGCGCGGCGCCAGCCAGCGAGAACCTGACGGTGGCGGAGTTCCTCGAGGGGGCTGCGGCGTCTGCTGCGGGCCCGGGCTTCGCCTTCCGCAGCGCCGCCGATCTGGCGCGTGCGTACCGTGACGGCGAGACCACTCCCACCGCAGTGGCCGAGCGGTTGCTGGCTGCGGTGGACGAGAGCGAGCAGGGGGAGCGCCCCTTGCGCGTCTTCATCGCCCAGGAGCCCGAGGACCTGCTCGAGCAGGCCCAGGCCAGCACCGAGCGCTGGGCCCGGGGGGAGCCTCTGGGGCCCCTCGATGGTGTGCCCATCGCCATCAAGGACGAGATGGACCAGGCCGGCTACCCCACCACCCTGGGCACCGTGGTCCACGGCGGCGAGCCCGCCGAGCACGACGCCTCCTGCGTCGCAAGCCTGCGGGCTGCCGGTGCAGTGCTTCTGGGCAAGACCAACATGCACGAGATCGGCATGGGGGTCACGGGCCTCAACCCCCACCACGGCGCCTGCCGCAACCCCTACGATCCCAGCTGTGTCACCGGGGGCTCCTCGTCCGGGCCTGCGGCAGCGGTGGCGGCGGGGCTGTGTCCCATCTCGGTGGGAGCCGACGGCGGTGGCTCCATCCGCATGCCCGCCTCCATGTGCGGTGTGGTGGGCCTGAAGGCCACCTGGGGTCGGGTCAGTGAGCACGGCGTGGCCCCCGTGTGCTGGTCGGTCGCCCACGCGGGACCCTTCGGCGCCACCGTGGCCGACTGCGCGCTGGGCTACGCCCTGATGGCTGGCGCCGATCCCCACGATCCGAACAGCCAGCGCCAGCCCGAGCCCCGGCTTCCTGACCTGAGCGACGGCGACCTGTCCGGTGTCAGGGTGGGTGTGTACGCACCCTGGTTCGACGACGCCGACGAGGAGGTCGTCCAGGCCGGCCGGTCGGCCCTGGCCTGGCTCAGCGACGCCGGTGCCGAGATCGTGGACATCACGATCCCGGAGCTGGCCCCCATCCGCTCGGTCCACCTGATCTCCATCGTCGGTGAGATGGCCGCGGCGCAGATCGCCGAGCTCCGCACCCAGCGCAGCCGCTACGGCCTCGACACCCGCCTCAACATGGCCCTGGCCCAGGCCCTGACGGCCCAGGACTTCGTGCACGCCCAGCGTCACCGCAACCGGCTGGCCGAGCACTGGCAGGCGGTGCTGCGGGACGTGGACATCATCGCCACCCCGAGCACCGGCTGCACCGCCCCGGCGTACCCGGCCGATGCGCTGCCCCACGGTGAGTCCAACCTGCCCTTGACCTTGAAGATCATGCGCTACGCCCAGCCGGCCAACCTCTTCGGCTTCCCCGGGATCTCGGTGCCTTGCGGCTACGACGAGCGCGGCCTGCCCGTGGGCCTGCAGCTGATGGGACGCTCGTGGGAGGAGGCCCTGTTGCTGCGGGCGGCCGCTGTGGTGGAGCGCCAGCTCGAGCGGCGCAAGCCCAAGGCCTGGTGGGACCTGCTGTGACCGGACGCCTGGCGCTGGCGGCGGATAGGTAGGGCTCGACCTCGACCGGAGACCGCGAATGAACGAGCGCAGGCGCTGGCTGTGGCCCCTCGTGGTGGTGTTTGCGGCCACCGTGGTGGTCTACCTGCCGGTGCTGTCGGCGGGCTGGGTGAACTGGGACGACACCCAGAGTTTCCTCGAAAACCCTCACTACCGGGGCCTGAGCATGGAGCACCTGCGCTGGATGTGGACCGCCTACTGGATGGGCCACTACCAGCCCTTGAGCTGGATGACCCTGGGGCTGGACCACACGCTGTGGGGCATGGACGCCCGTGGCTACCACGCCACCAGCCTGCTGTTGCACGCCCTGGGCTCCTGCTGCTTCGTGCTGGTCATTCGGGAGCTGCTGGGCCGCGTGCTCGGTGCGCGCGACAGCTGGGCCTGCTGGGCGGCCGCTGCGGCGGGGGCGCTGTTCTATGCGATGCACCCGTTGCGGGTGGAGTCGGTGGCCTGGATCACCGAGCGCCGCGACGTGCTGGCCATGCTCTTCCTCCAGCTCACCTTGCTGTTTTGGCTGCGCTCGTTCCGCAGCCCGCGGCGCGCGCTGTTGTTCGGCCTCGCGGTGGGCTGCCACGCCCTGTCCCTGGCGGCCAAGGCTCACGCCATGACCCTCCCTGTGGTGCTGCTGCTGCTGGATTTCTATCCCTTACAGCGGCTGCGCCTCGAGCCCAGGGTATTGATCAGGCTGGTGGTCGAGAAGCTCCCCTTCGCCCTCCTGGCGGGACTGTCGGCCGCCATGGCCATCGTGGCCGTGAAGGACTCCGGCGCCTTCCTGGACGTCCAGGCCCACAGCCTGCTCACGCGCTTGGCGGTGGTCAGCCAC
>CAZHIK010001188.1:1146-2955 GCA_964532635.1 uncultured Enterobacterales bacterium | reverse complement strand
GTAACGCTCTGCCGTCGAGCCGACACTCACCAGCGAGAGCGCATCGCTCGCCACTCCAACCTTGCAAGGAGCCCAGCCATGCTGCGCATCAGCTCGAAAGCCACCGAAGAGATCAAGACCCTGATCGAGAAGCGGGGCCAGCCAGGCCAGGGCGTCCGCGTGGTGATCCAGGGCTACGGCTGAGGGGGGCCCCGCATGGGGCTGGCTCTGGATGAGCCCAAGCAGGACGACGAGAGGCACGAGACCGAGGGCCTGACCTTCCTCATCCCCAGCGAGATCCAGCGCTGGATGTCCAGCGGCGTGGACCTGCACGTGGACTTCAACCAGTACTGGAACTCGTTCTCGGTACGCCTGGGCGGCCACTACGGCAGCTGCTAGCCGCCTAGCGGATGCGGACCATGCACTCGGCGGGGATGATGTGGTCGCCGCGGTGCGGCTGCATGATCCAGAACGCGTGCTCGGCCACGAACTGGGCGCCCTTTTCGAAGAGCAGGTTCTTCATGCGGTCGAAGGTGTTGCCCGGACGGGTCTCGTAGACACAGAAGATGGCGACCTTGTGCTCGTCGAGGTCGGGCAGCTGCTCGATGAACTCGCGCAGGCGGCCGGAAGGGCCCTGGCCACGGATGCCCAGGCCGGTGGCGGGCGTGCCGATGATCAAACCCTGGTAGGGCTCGATGTCGAGGGGGCCGTCGCCGATCTCGTGGATGTCCACGATAAAGGCGCGGTGCTCGAGCATCTGCTTCATGCGCGGCACCACCCGGCCACAGTGGCCGCGGGCGTTGTCGTACACGATGCAGACATGGAGTGGCTCGAATGGCATGCCAACCTCACTGGGCCGGGTCGGTAACGCCCTGCAAAACTTGGGTCAACCGGTGCCGATCCCGTGGTAGCGCGGTTGACGGGCGGCGAAATCGCAAGGTAGGAATACGCCTCCCAAGGGCGGGATCGGGCTGTTTCGCCTCGTCCTCCGCCTTCGCATTGGGACCCTCTCGACAGGAGGCCACGGCATGGCCAGGTGGCTCGTCACCGACGGAGACCGCCAGTTTTCCGCCAAGGACATCGCCGAGCTCGAGGAGCTCGCGCGGCGCGGCGAGATCTCTGCAGGTTCCATGATCCAGCCCCCCGGGGCCTCGGACTGGCTGTACGCCACCGAGGTGCCGGAGCTCAAGGGCCTCGTCCGTTCCCGTCCGGCCTCGGCCGACGACGACGACGACTTCCGCCAGCCTCGCGGTGCAGGCATGCGCAACGCGCTCGTCGTCGTGCTGCTGATCGCCGCAGTCGTGGGCGGCTGGTACTTCTACCACTGGGCGTCCAACATCCCCGATGTCGAGGAACTCAGCCTCATCGGCGGCCCCGGTGGCCTCGAGCTCACCGAGATGCTGGTCACCGCCGACCAGGCCGCGCTGCACCGCGATCCCTCGGCCAAGTCCGCCACCGTCAGCAACCTGTTCAAGGACCAGCGCATCCGCCTGCTGGCCAAGCGCAACGACTGGTACCAGGTGGAAGCCGACGGCCAGAAGGGCTGGGTGGGCGTCCAAGACGTCATCCCCGCCTACTTCTTCGCCGATGCCCGCGAGCGCGACAACTACGATCCCATCTACAACCCGGATCGTTACCTCTTCGTGCACAATCCCCGCTGGCTCAAGCTCCCACCGGACAACCCGGACCACGAGAACGTCACGGTCTTCCAGTTCCTGCTCAAGAACGACTCGAAGTTCGAGATGACCGACATCCGGCTCAACGCCATCATCATGGACAAGAGCGGCAACGTCCTCGAGGAGAAGGAGATCACCATCGAGGGCTCGGTGC
>CAZHIK010001188.1:0-1136 GCA_964532635.1 uncultured Enterobacterales bacterium | reverse complement strand
CCGAGGTGCCCAAGCGCCTGATGACCTACGCCACCTTCTCGAAGGAGATGAAGGGTGCCCCGGACGAAGAGTGGCTCCGCTGGGCCGACGGCATCGAGGTCTACATGTCCTCGGCCAACTACGCCGAGGCCGACATCAAGCTGCTGCAGGCCACCGCGGTCACCTCGGGCAAGTAGCCTCCGTGGCCAGCCTCTGGCTGTCCCACCACCACCCCGAGCACCTGGACCGCTGCGTCCGGGTAGGCCCCTGGCACATCTGCCGGCGCTGCCTGCTGCTGTGGCCCCTCAGCTACGGGCTCATCGCTCTGCAGGTCCTGGCTCGTTGGCCGGCGCGCCACCCCCTGGACCTGCTGATCCCCGTGGCGCTGCTGCTCCCGGTGCTCGAGTTCCTCGAGGTGCACCTGGGCTACCGGGCCTACAGCCCCCAGCGCACCCTGCTGCTCACACCGCTGCTGGCCCTGGTCCTCGGTCGCCTGCTCTACCGCACCATGGCCATCCCGTGGGACCCGGCCACCTGGGCCGTCATCCTCGTCGCGGGAATCCCCTGCGCCTGGGCGGCGTGGCGGTTCAGCTCGCGATCCCAGGCTCACTACCGAGGATGATCCCCTCGTGGGGGGCCAGCTCGAGCTCCCCCCCTTCGATCTCCCCGGGTCGGGTGGGGTGGGTGCCGTAGAGCAGGTGGCGCTCGGCCACCGCGGGCAGGCGCTGGGGGCGGGGGCTCATGTTGAGCAGGACGCGCACCCGCTGATCGCCGAGGCCGCGGGTGTGGCGGCGGGGACGATCTACATCTACTTCACAAGCAAGGAAGAGCTCATTGTCGCCGTCTTCGAGGAGTTCCTCGGCCGGCACATGGAGCGTCTTCAGACGGGGGTCGAGTCCGTCGACGGTCCGATCGCCCGGATCCGCAGACTGATGACGCTGGGGCTCGAGCTCATGGAGAGCAACCCGGAGAGCGCGAAGATATTCCTCTCGCAGCTTCGCCAGAGCACGACGATGATCAAGACCGTCGCGAAGCGGAGCAGCCGGGCCTACAATGACATCATCGAGAGCGTCCTCGCCGACGGCATGGCGAAGGGCGTCTTCCGGCAGATGGACACCACCCACGTTGCCAGCATGCTCTTCGGCGCGTACCAGATG
>CAZHIK010001187.1:0-2958 GCA_964532635.1 uncultured Enterobacterales bacterium | reverse complement strand
ATCACCCTGGACCGCTTCGAGACCCGCACCACCGTGCACTGGGGGGCGCAGGCCGATGAGGTGGTGCTCGATGGGCAGCGGGTCGGCGGGCGTGCCGCCCGGCGGGTGTGCGACTTCCTGGACCTCATCGACCCCGAGCGCCCACCGGTCCGCGTGGTCTCCGGCAGCAACTTCCCCGTGGCTGCGGGGCTGGCGTCCTCGTCTTCGGCGTTCTCGGCCCTGGCCTTGGCGGCGACGGCGGCCGCGGGGCAGCAGCGCGAGCCAGCAGAGTTGAGCGTGCTCGCCCGTCGAGGCTCGGGCTCGGCCTGCCGCAGCTTGTGGGGCGGCTTCGTGCACTGGACCCGGGGCGAGCGCAGCGATGGGCTGGACAGCCACGGACACCCCATCACCCTCGCCGAGCCCTGGGATCTGCGGGTGGTCGTCGCTGTGGTCCACGCCGGGCCCAAGCCGGTGGGGAGCACCGAAGGCATGGTGCGCACCCGCGCCACCTCGCCGGTCTTCCCCGTGTTCGTGACAGAGAACGAGGCCCTGGTAGCCGAGGCCAAGCAGGCCGTGCTGGCCCGGAATCTTCCGGCCCTGGTCACCTGCATGGAGCGCTCCACCACCTTGATGCACGCCACCATGCTCACCGCACGCCCCACGGTGCGCTACCTGCGGCCCGGCAGCCTGGCGGTGCTCGATGCCGTAGACCACATGCGCGCCTGTGGAGTGCACTGTGGCTGGACCATGGACGCCGGCCCCAACGTCAAGGTGCTCTGCCGGGCCGACGACGCTCCCGCGGTGGAGCAGGCCCTGGCGCCGTTGGTGCAGGCCACCCACACCCTGGCTCCCGGCGGACCGGCCCGGCTGGTCGAGGCGCCGTGAGCGGCCTGCGCCCCTGGCTTCTGGCTGCCGCCATCGGGGCGGTGGTGGGGGTCGCCATCGTGCTGCTGGGGCAGCCGTTTCCCCCCTTCCACGTCCCCACCCACGAGCTCACCACGGTCTTCACCCTGCTGCTGGGCAGCTTCGCCTTCGCCTTCGGCCTGCTGGCGGCGCAGCTCGGCGCACGGGCGGTACCGAGGCCTGATTCCCTGGCCCTGCTGCGCCGTTCCTATGGCCTGGTCGTAGTGTCTCTGCTGGCGGCGGGGCCGGCGGCCTGGCTGGCCCTCGAGGTCCTCAACGCCCTGCGCTGCGGCTGCCTGCTTGAGGGCGGCGCGGGCTTCTTCTGGCTCACCTGGCCTCCGCTGGCCCTGCTGGCCGGGGCGGTGGGCTGTGCGGTCGGTGAGCGGGGCTGGCGCTGGAAGGCGCTGCTGCTGGTGTTGGGGGTGTTCGGCCTCACGCTGCTGCACGACTACCTGCAGTCGGTCTTCGGCTTCCGCATCGTCGATCCGCTGGTGGGCAAGCCCATGGCCTTCGATCAGCGGGCCTTCGTGGGCTTCGTGCCGCTGGTGCACATCTTCCAGCGCCTGTTCGTGCTCGCCCTGGCGTTGGTGGTCTGGTGGTGGGCGTGTTGGCGCGCGGTGGCGCGCGCTGCGAGCCTGGATCGATCGCTCCGCGACGAAGCGCGGGCCAGGGCGTTCCCGGCTCTGCTGGGGGCGGGTGTCCTGGGAGCGGTGGCGATGCTCGCCGGGAGCCACATCGGTGTCGGCTGGAGCGAGGCTGCGCTGCAGAGCTACCTCTCCCAGGAGCTGCGCAGCGAGCGCGTGGTGATCCGCTACGCCCCTGGAGGCGACGCCGCCCTGGACGCCGAGGTGATGCTTCGCGAGGCCGAGTGGCAGGTACACCGCTACGAGGGCGACTGGGGTCTCGAGGTCCAGCAGCCCGTCACCATCCACCTGTTCGACGACAACTTCGATCTGGTGAGCTGGACCGACACCATGGCCATCCATGTGATCGGCCGTCGCATCTACGCCACCCCGCGGGTCGCCATCGGCAGCACCCTGCACCACGAGTTCGCCCACGCCCTGGACCGGGAGCTCGATCCCTCCCTGCTGTGTGGCCTCACCCGGGGCATGGCCGAGGGGATCGCCGTAGCCTACGAGGACGGCCTGGACGTGCTGCCGGAGGCTCACGCCGAGCTGGTGGGCGCGCTGCGCAGCGGCGATCTGCCCCACGCCCGTGACCTGATGCACCCGCTGGGCTTCTTCACCCTCCGGGAGACCAACGCGTACGCGGCCTCCGGCTCGTTCGTGGGCTTTCTGATCATGGAGCACGGCTTCGAGCGCTTCCGCCAGGTCTTCGGCAGCACGCTGCTGGACTTCGAGGGCGTCTACGGCCGGGATCTGGACCAGCTCGACGCCGACTGGCGAGCCTTCCTCGAGGCGGTGCCGGTGGAGATGGAGGACCTGGTGCAGGCTCGGGACCGCTTCGATCCCGATCTGTGGCCCAGCTACACCGACGCCTGCTGCCCCAAGCTGGTCCAGGCCGAGCCTCCGCTGCAGAAGCGGGCCGAGGCGTTGTGGTACCACGACGACTTCCAGGGAGCGCTGGACAGCTACCTCGAGCTGTTGGAGTCCGCTCCCAGCGCTCGCACCGCCTATCAGGCTGCTCAGTGCAGCCGTCGGCTCGGAGAGCAGGCCCAGGGCCTCGAGCTGCTGGACCGGGGCCTCGAGCTGCCCGAGCTGTCGGACGATGATCGGTTCCGCCTGCACCAGGGGCGCTTGGCCATCCAGCTCGAGCTCGGGCGCTGGGACGAGCAGAGGGACACCCTGATGACCCGTGCGGCCCTCGAGCAGGAGCCCTCGGTGGAGCGGGAGCACATCGACACCCTGCTGACAGACCCTGAGCTGGCCCCGCTCGCTGGGCGCGCCCTGGTCACCGAGGATCCCTGCCTGCGCCGCAAGGTGCTCGACCAGCTGCTGTCCCAGGCCGGCGGCAGCGACGCCGTGCGCTACCTCTACACCGCCCGGGGCTGCGAGGACATCGCCTACGGACGAGGCGCGGGCGTCACCCTCGCCGAGCGGGAGCGCATCGCGGATC
>CAZHIK010001186.1:0-2959 GCA_964532635.1 uncultured Enterobacterales bacterium | reverse complement strand
CTCGCTGATCGACTCGGATCGTGCAGAGGACCCCAAGCTCGCCACCCGCGACGGTCTGGTGGCGGGCACCCCCGCGTTCATGGCGCCCGAGCAGGCCCAGGGTGCGCATGATCTCACCCCGTCCTGCGACGTCTACGCCCTGGGTGGGGTGCTCTACATGATCATCTTCGGGCACCACCCCTACGAGGAGATGGGTGCCCGCGAGGTGCTGCGCCTCGTGCGCGCCGGGCCGCCGCCCTTCCCCCCCGCGCCCTGGGCTCCCCTCCACCTCATCACCATCTGCCGCAAGGCCCTCTCGAAAGACCACACCGAGCGATACCCCGACGCCTCCGCGCTCGCCGCCGAGATCGAGGCCTGGGTCGAGGGCGCCCGCAACCGCGAGCGGGCACAGTCCATGGTGCAGGCCGTACGCGGCCGGGTTTCGGACCTCACCAAGCGCTACCTCGAGGCAGTGCGCCGCCGGGAGCGCGCCCGCCGAGGCATCCACCGCCTCCCCCCGACGGCCACGCTGGAAGACAAGGAAGCCGCCTGGGCCGAAGAAGACCAGAGCGAGAACCGGCTCGACGATGTCGAGGACGCCTTCCAGGATGTGGTGCAGCAGCTACGTGCAGCGCTGCTGCAGTGCCCCGACCTGCTCGAGGGCCGCGCGGCCCTCGCCGATCTGTACCGTTCCCGCTACGAGACCGCCATCGCGCTGGGCCAACCCGGGCGCGCCCGCGGCTTCGAGCGGCTGGTCCAGGAATACGACATCGGCCACCACGCCGCCTTCCTCCAGCGCCGCGGCCGCCTGACCCTCCACACGGATCCCCCCGACGCGATGGTCGAGGTCTACCGCTACGACATCAGGGCCCGTCGCCTCGAGCGGAAGCCCACCGAGGTCCTGGGCCCCACCCCCATCGATGGCGCCAACATGACCGCCGGCAGCTACCTGCTGGTGCTGCGCGCGCCGGGCCGCCCCCTGGTCCACTACCCCATCTTCATCGAGCGCGAGGGTCACTGGAACAGCGTGCCGCCTGGGGGCAAGCGCACCAAGCTGGCGTTCGTGCCCTCCGAGCAGCTCGTCCCGCGCTCCATGAAGTACGTCCCCGAAGGCTGGGCAGCCTTCGGCGGTGATCCCAACGCGCGAGGCAGCTCACCGCGCCAGCGGCTCTGGCTCTACCCGTACTTCATCGGCCGCCACCCGGTGACCCACCGCGAGTACATCGCCTTCCTCGACGCACTGCTCACCAGCGGTGAGCGCGATGAAGCCCTCGACCGCGTGCCCGCGGCACGCGCACCTCGCCAGACCGACCCCTTGCCCCTCTACCAGCTCGAGCCTGGCGGAGAGCGCTTCGTGCCGGTCGAAGACACCCCCCTCGGGCCCCTGCGGCTCGACGCCCCCGTGAGCCTGGTGCGCTGGCACGACGCCGCTGCGTATTGCCTCTGGCGACAGGAGGTCACCGGCCTACCGTGGCGCCTGCCCTCGGAGCTCGAGCGCGAGAAAGCCGGCCGCGGGGTGGACGGTCGTTCCTTCCCCTGGGGCGGTCACAGCGATCCGTCCTTCCACTGCACCCAGGACAGCCATCTCGAGTATCCGGCGCCTCCGGCCAGCACCGACTTCCCCATCGACTCCAGCCCCTACGGCGTGAGGGGGCTCGCCGGTGGTGTCGCCGACTGGTGCATGGACGTGTTTCGCCACCGCGGAGCCCCTCACCGGGGTGCATACGTCGAACAGCCCGCTCCTCTGCAGGCCTCCGACGCGGAGATCCCGGCCCGCCCGCCGCGGCGCGCGGTCCGCGGCGGCTCCTTCGACGGCGCCCCTCAGAACGGTCGCTGCGCAGCCCGCACTGGGCAGTCCTCGATCCGCCGCAAGGTGGGCCTGGGCTTCCGCTTGGCCATCGGCCTCGAGCAGGTGATGGCCGCCAAAGACACGAAGGACTAGAGCCGCCAGCTCAATCGCTCACCTTCCAGGCGAGCGGCAGCTCCCCACGGAAAGGCGTGGTTGCGCGCGCCGTGGCCCACCGGAAGTCCAGCGAGCACGGGCACCCCGAGCTCGTTCGAGCACTCTTGGGCGATGATCTCGGCGCTCCAGTCGGGATGGCCGGGCTCGTCGCAGCCCACCAGCTGACCCAGCACCACCGCGCGCGCGCCCTCCAGTCCTCCGGAACGCACCAACTGTGTGAGCAAGCGGTCCACCCGATACGGGCGCTCACCCACTTCCTCGAGAAGCACGATGCTGTCGGTCGCGTCGAGGGCCCAGGGGGTGCCGGCCAGGCTGGCCAGGGTGCAGAGGTTGCCACCGATGAGGGTGCCTTCGGCCGCTCCCGGGCTTAGTACCCGGCCGGTCCAGGTGACGGGTCCTCCCTCGAGCAGCAGACACCGGAGCGCCGCGCGAGTGGGCTCGTCGCACAGATCGGCGAGGGACTGCAACACCGGCCCATGCACCGGGATGGTGGGGCTTCGACGCCACAAGGCGGAGAACAACGCGGAGGCGTCGCTGAAGCCGATGACGGGGCGGCGCCCGAGGCTGCCGAAGGGCAGGCGGTGCAGCAGGCGCGTGAGCCCGTACCCACCGCGGGCCAGCCAGGCCGCATCGAGCTGGGGATCCGACAGGGCCCAGGCCAGATCGGCGAGGCGTAGATCGTCGGTTCCTGCCAGGTAGCGATGACGTCGGCCCAGGCCCGGGGCCAGGACCGGCTCGAGCCCCCAGCCCAGGATGAGCTCGAGGCCGGCCTCGAGGCGGGCTGGATCGAAGTTCCCCGCTGGGGCGAAGACCCCTACGCGGGCACCAGGTTGTAGAAGCGGTCGCTCCATGCGGGGGATGATACCCTTCCGGCCCGTCCCCGTCTCCCTCGGAGCCCCCATGCGGTCCGCCGCACTCTTCGCCTGCATGGCACTGGCCTGCCAGCCGCCGCCCTCGAGGGACGGCGAAGCCACGCCGATCCCGGCGGAGGTCGAGCGCCCCGAGACGCCCGGGGAT
>CAZHIK010001185.1:0-2963 GCA_964532635.1 uncultured Enterobacterales bacterium | reverse complement strand
GGGGAGGAGAAGCTGGTGCCCTGGCTGGTCTCGTAGTCCGAGGCCGAGTCGACCCCCAGGGAGGTGATGGAGGAGCCCGGGGCGGCCAGGTGGACGCTGGTCTCGCCGTAGTTGGACCAGCTCTCCAGGGCGTCGGAGCTGTCCGTGGCCGCCACTACGAGCGCGTGCTCCAGTTCGTACCCCGCTGGGTACCAGGTCTCGCTGTCGAGATCGACGTCGTCGTTGCCGGCGGAGATGATGGAGATGACCCCCAGGCCGTCGGCGTAGCGGAAGCTGTTCTCGAGGATGGTGTTGGTGGACTGGAAGCTGAAGCTCAAGTTGGCGACGTGGGCGCCGTTGTCGGCGGCGTAGAGTACCGAGTCCACGAAACCGGCCTGGGTGATCTCGCAGTCGTCGGTCACCATCTTGATGCCCATGACCGACACATCCCATGCCACCCCGGCGATGCCGGTGCCGTTGTCGCCCACGGCTCCTGCGAGGCCTGCTGCGAAGGTGCCGTGGAAGGGGGGGCAGTCCGATGGCAGGTCGCGGGGATCGGGATCGCCGTCGCTCTCGCCACCGTCCCAGCCCAGGCAGTCGTCCACGAAGCCGTTGGCGTCGTCGTCCACTCCGTTGTCGCAGGTCTCGGCGCTGTTGGTCCAGGCGTTGCCGGCCAGGTCCTCGTGGTCCATCCAGGTGCCCACGTCGATGACGGCCACGACCACCCCGGGATCTCCCGTGACGGTGTCCCAAGCGTCGTGGCTGTCGATGGCGTCGTGGTGCCACTGGGCGCTCGAGTAGTCATCGGGGGTGAGGTGCAGCCTGCCCCGTAGATCGAGGGTGGCGGCGCGCACCCCGGGGCTCGCCTCGAGGAGATCGAGCAGTGGCGCCAGCTCGCGCGCAGCGCCGCAGTCCAGCAGGAAGTAGGGGTGCCAGCCCCCCAGTTGGCGCTCGAGGTCGCAGTCGTGGTGCTGGGCCAGGGTGAGCGCGCGCTCGCGGTCCGCACCACCGAGGTCCAGGATGACGTGCCCAGGCACGTGATCGGGATTGGCGGAGGCAGCTGGGGTCAGCAGCGCTAGCGGGATCACGAGGGCGAGCATGATGCCTCCATTGGAGGCCTGGTGCGCCACCGCCACGCGTGCCAGCGACCTGCCGGATCAGCTCGGGGACGGTGCCCAAAGAGACCCCCTTGCGGGGCGTGGCGAGGTCCGGTATTCCGTCGCTCCCCCGTGCCCGAGGTCGACATGGTCCAGCTGCTGCACATCGATCCCGACGAGCTGGTGCTCGACAGCTTCCGCCTGGGCAAGGCGGTCTTCGAGTCCGGCTTCCGCCCCAAGCACATGATCTCGGTCTGGCGCGGCGGCACCCCCATCGGCCTGGGGGTCGACGCCTACTTCCGCTTCCAGGGGCAGCAGGTGCACCACACCTCCATCGCCACCCAGAGCTACACCGGCATCGGCGAGCACAGCAGCGTGGTGGTCAAGGGGCTCGAGCACCTCACGCGCTCGGTCTGCCCAGAGGATGGGCTGTTGATCATCGACGATGTCTACGAGAGCGGGGAGACCATCCGCTCCATCGTCGAGGGCCTGCGCGCCCGCGCCCGGCGCAACACGCCCACCGACATCCGCGTGGCCACGGTCCACAACAAGCAGGACAAGCACACCTTCGACGGGCTGCCCCACACCTACCTGCACGAGATTCCGGGGGATGTCTGGATCGACTACCCCCACGAGCTGGCCGACCTGGTGGATCCCGCCGATCCCAACGACGAGCGGCTTCGGGCCAAGAGCCAGGAAGTCTGGGACATCCTGCACGGTGTGGACGCCTACGAGCCCCCGACCATCGAGGGTAACTGCCGCTACCTACCCGCCCGGGAGCTGCTGCTCGATGCCATGCGGCTGGGTGTGAAGATGGTGCAGTCCGGCTACCGACCCGACTTCCTGGTGGCCCTGTGGCCCGGTGGTGTGTGGGCCGGCCTGGGCATCCACGAGGTCTACAAGTACTTCTCGAAGAAGCAGGGTTGGGACTGGTCCGGTCCGGATCATGTGCCGGTGAACACCACCCGCACTCACCTGTCCTACCGCACCCACGTCATCGGCCTGGACTACCTGGCCGAGCATGTGGAGCACGAACACTCGGTGCTGCTTGTGGACACCGTCTACCGGAGCGGCCGCACCCACGCTGATCTGGCCACCAGCCTGAAGGAGTTGATGCGCCGCAACCTGTCGCTGTCCAAGCTCAAGGTCGCCTCGCTCTACCACAGCCCGTCCGACGAGCGCACCTGGACCCAGCAGCCGCTGCGTGACCAGCCCGACTTCTGCCTGCGCCAGGTCCCCGAGCAGCTGATCTACCCCCACGCTCCGTACCGCTTCGTGCGACCCCGTGTGCAGCTCGAAGAGCACGCTCCGGCTCTGGCCGAGGTGCTGTTCGGCTGAGCCCTCACTGGGGGTGCCGCTAGTAGGTCAGGATCATCCCACCGATGCTCAGCCCGGCGCCGGTGCCCAGCAGCAGCACCTTGTCGCCCCGCTCGAGGCGGCCGGTGGTGACCGCTTCGTACAGCGCGCCCGGGATGCTGGCGGCTACGCAGTTGCCGTAGCGCTCGAGGATGCTGACGAGCTTGTCGTTGCCGAAGCCGTAGTGGCGCGCCATCAGGCGCAGGCCCAGCTTGCTGGCTTGGTGGGGGACCACCAGATCGATGTCGTTCAGCCCAGCGGACAGGCCCGGCTCGAGGCGCTCGAGGAACTCGCCGCCGTGCTTGATGGACAGGCGGGCTACCTTGCGACCCTGCATGTGGAAGAGGTTGTCTTCCGGGCGAGTGGCGGGATCATTGGGGTGCTTGCCCGTGCCGCCGCCAGGGATGTGGGTGAGCTCGGCACCCACGCCGAAGGTCTCGAGGCGCGAGGCATGGATACAGCTCGAGCTGTCGCCGTCGGCGAGCCCCACGACCACCGCCGCGGCCATGTCACCGAAGAGGGTGCAGGCCT
>CAZHIK010001184.1:0-2982 GCA_964532635.1 uncultured Enterobacterales bacterium | reverse complement strand
AGTCCAACTGGACCGAGATGGACAAGATGGGCATCCCCAACACCGTGCTCACGCCGGTGGTGATCTGGGTGATGGCCGGGCTGCTGGCGCTACGACGAGGCCCACCCACCGTCCCCTGGAAGCGCGCGGCCCTGCCCGTCGGCAGCGCCGCGTCGCTGGTGCTGCTGCTGGTGGGCGCGGCGCGGGTGCCCTTCCCCGTGGACGCACGGGGCTTCGACTTCGTCCCCACCTACATGCCCGAGGGCTTCCCCCTGCAGGCCCGCGGCGAGGATCCGCTCTACGTCGAGCAGGAACAGCGCCGCACCACCCGCCTGGTGTTCCTGCCATGGCAGCCCAGCCTCGACGGCCTGGGCCCCGGACCGCAGCTGCGGGTGCTGCGACGGCGCGCGGCCACCCTGTGGCAGGACATCCGCGAGCCCGGCTTCGCCTACGAGCGCGGCAACCTCACCGCGCTGGTCCGCAGCACCAGCGGGCTGGACGACTACATGCACTTCCCGGTCACCAGCATCGCCGAGGCGAGCGGGCGGCTGGCCCAAAGCGAGATCGCCGTCAACCGGGAGCTGGCCGAGCGCGAGCGGGTGGTGGTGGAGCTCGACCTGCGCGAGGCCCCCATCCGGCAGCCCCTGCTGCTGCTGCCCGCCGAGGGTCCCGGCCCCGAGCCCATCGCCCTCGAGCCCGGCCGCGCGATGCGCGTCTCCAACCTGCCCGTCGAGTGGAGCGTTCAGCCCGTCACGGTGCTGTTGGCCGGCGGCTACGTCGAGGACGTCACCATCGCCATCAGCTACGGCACCAAGGACGAGGCCGATCCCCCGGACACCCCTGGAGTGGACTTCGTGCCCGGCTCGGGCCTCGAGCCCCGCCTGCGCCTCGCCCTGCCGGCCGATAGCCTGGTCTCCGTCATCGAGTACACCTCCATCAAGCCCATGCGCCTGACCACCTGGCGCCTGCTGCTGGACGAGTCCGGCCAAGCCCGCCAGGTCGGGCCGGTGCCGCGCTAGCGGAGCTGCATGCTGGCCCTCGTCCTCGCCGTCGCGCTGTCGCTGCTGACCGCAGCGCGGGGCGCGCTGCCTGCCGAGATCGAGATCATCGATCCGGATCCCGCCTGGCGGCAGATCCAGGTGACCGGATCCGTGAACCGTCCCGACACCCTGGCCGACGCCGAGATCCTGGTGGCGGCCAGCGCCGACAAGGCCACACCCTTCCACGACCGCTTCATCGCCGCCACCTGCCTGGATGATGACGACAGCTTCGCCCTCGACGTACCGGTCCCCCCCGGGGGGCTCCACCTGTGGGTGGTCACCAAGAGCGCCGCGGGAGCCTGGGAGCAGGGCTTCCACCAGCTGCTCAACCACTACCCCCTGCACCCCACCGAGGACCTCCGCGACCTGCACTTCACCATGTCGGACTACCGGCTGACCTTCGAGGGCGTGGACCCCTGGAACCAGATCGTGGCGCCCTGGTGGTGGCTCCTCCCCGCGGCGGCCCTGGCGCTGCTGGGCCTGGTCGTGTTCCGCTTCCGCACCGGGCGGACCCGCGCCCGCCGCCTGGCCAGCCCCCTGGAGGCCGCGCCGCTGCGCGGGGAGCGCTGGTGGCTGCTCGGAATCATCGCATTGGCCTTGGTGCTGCGGCTCCCGGGGCTGTGGGAGTCCTACTCGATGACCGAGTTCATCCACGCCCAGATCGCCGACCGCAGCCTGTCGGGAGGCGGGCCCCACCTGGGCGAGGAGCGTCCTGGGACTCCCACCTGCCGCGAGGTGTGCAGCGGGGTGCTGGATGATCGCTACGCGAGCTGCGAGCAGAGCTGCCTGCAGCACTTCGGCCAGGAGAGCCTGCCCGAGGGCGTGGCCTCCTGCGCCTACCGCGCCTCCACCCCCGACCCGATGGCGCTGCTGGGCTGTCTGGCGGGCGAGGTGAGCCCATGAGCGCGATGCTGGAGCTCATCTTCGATCCCGAGATCTTCCTCGCGACCAACCCTCCGCTGTTCTACATCTGGGCCCGCCTGATGGGCCTGCTGGGGATCGGCGAGGCCTGGCTCAGGATGCTCCCGCTGGCCTGCGGCCTGATCACCGTGGTCCTGACCCGGCGCCTGGCCCTGGAGCTGGGCCTGGACCGCGTCCAGGCGCTCCTGGCCGCTGCGCTGGTGGCCTGCTCTCCCCTGGCCATCGAGTACGCCACCGACTTCTCCCACTACGCGCCCGTGACCGCCATGGTCACCCTGAGCTTCCTGCTGCTCCTCCGCGCGCTGCGCACCAGCCGCACGGGCAGCTGGCACGGGTACTTCACCCTGATGGTGCTGGGCTTCTACACCCACTACATCTTCCTGGTGGTGGGCCTGGCTCACGTGCTGTACGTGCTGGGCTTCTGCTGGAAGAGCAGGCAGTCCGGCGGGCGTCGCTGCATCGCGGACTTCGTCCAGCGAGGGCTGGTGGCCAGCATGTTCGTGCTGCCCTGGCTGCCGGTCTTCTTCTTCTCCGTCGACTTCGGCGGCCTGCTCAAGGAGACCACCTCGCACTACTACGCCCAGGCCCCCGCTCTGGGGCCCTGGCTGTGGGACATGATCCGGGCCCTGGCGGGGCTCACCCCCAGGCTGGGGGCCTTGGCCCTGATCCCGCTGGTCCTGTGGTTCGGGGGCGTGGAGCTGCACCGTCGCAGCGCGACCCAGGGCCACATGCTGCTGGTGCTGCCCCCGGCGATGCTCCTGGTCCACGTGGTGTCCATGTACCACACCATGACCAGCTTCCTCGAGGGCGGCGCCTACTACCCCTTCCGCTATGGACTGGCGGTTGTGCCGCTGCTGGCGGTGCCCGTGGCCCTGGCCCTGCACCGCGCCGCGGTGACCACCGCGGACGCCGCCGCCCGCCTGCCCGAGCGGGGCACCGCGGCGGCGGCCCTGCTCCTCGGGGTCCTGTGGCTGAGCGGGGCGTCCTCCCACATCCTGCGCCAGGCGCGCGAGGACCAGCGCCCGGACCTGGCCGCGGCCGC
>CAZHIK010001183.1:0-2982 GCA_964532635.1 uncultured Enterobacterales bacterium | reverse complement strand
GGCCGTACGGATCATGGATGTGATATCCGCCGAGCCCGTAGCGGATCGTCACCCCGCCCGGTGAGAGCCGGACCTCGCTGAGCAGCTTGCCCAGCGCCTCGCGCCGGTCCTCGAGCGGGGCCTCGCGCCAGGCGCGCAGCACCTCGCCCCGGAAGCGCTCGGGGTCGATCTCGTCGGGGTTGGGCAGCACCCGCTCGCTGGGCAGTGCCGCCAGCTCCAGCCGGGCCTGCTCCCGCTGGGCCAGCAGGGGGGCGTTGAGCACCTTGGCGTCGTCCTCGTCGATCAGACCGTTGATCACCTGGGCGGCGGTGCGGCGGATGGTGGCATCGAGATCGGAGATCCTGGCCTCGAGCTGCACCCGCTGGGCGGCCAGGGCCTCGTCGGGGGTGGCCGCGAGCTGGGCGATGGTGTCCTCCACCATCGTCCTCACGTTCTCGGGGGTGAGCACCCGCTCCTCGATGGCCTCCAGCACCAGGCGGTCGAGCTTGTCGGTTCGGACCGAGATCCCAGCGCAGGCCGCGGGGTTCTTCTGCCGGGTGGAGCAGTAGTAGAGGTAGGTGCGGTTCTTGGCGGAGCCTCCGGGGGACACGCAGATCGCGCCACCGCAGGTGTCGCAGCGCAGCCAGGGGGTGAACAGGCCGCGGTCTCCGTTCCTGATGCGGTTGGCCCCGTTGCCCTTGCCCGCCTTGCGGTTGCGGTCGCGCAGGGCGCGCTGGGCCTGGATGCGGTCGAAGGTCTCGTCGTCCACCGCGGCCTCGTGGGTGTCACGGGCCACGACCTCGCCGCTGTTGACCGAGTGGCCTGCGTAGACGGGGTTCTTCAAGATGCTGGCGACGTGCTTGGCCCGCCAGGCTCCCGGGGCCACCCGGCGCTCCACGTCCCGGCGAGAGGGCGGGGCGACGCCCTCGCGGGTCAGGGCGGCGGCGATGCGGGTGGCTCCGTTGCCGCTCTCGTCAGCGAGCTGGAACACCCGCTGGACTACCTCGAGCTGGGGGCGGCTGCGCTCGGTGACCACCAGGCGGCCTTCCTCGACCTCGTAGCCGAAGGGCGGACGACCGTAGACCCACAAGCCCTTCTCGGCCTGGCTCCGCATCCCCCGCTGCACCGTGTGGGACAGCTCCTCAGAGTAGCGCTCGGCCAGCCAGGCCAGGATGGGCCGGATCAGCTTGCGGATGGAGCGGTCCTGGCCGTCCTGCTCGGTCAGGGAGATGACCTCGATGTCGGCCTCCTCGAGCACGGCCAAGGCGCGGAGGCAGTCGGTCATGTTGCGGGCCAGGCGGGAGAAGGCCCAGACGTAGAGGCGGTCGATGGGCTCGCACTGGGCGGGACGGCGGCGACGGTTTCGGCGACGGTCGCGCTGGGACTCGGCGCAGCGGATCACGCGCTGGTAGGAGCGACGTTTGCGGGCGCTACGACCGCTGATGCCCTCGTCCACGAACCAGTTCTCCGGGGGGATGTGGACACCATCCTGGGCGGCACGCTGGAGGATGACCTCGCGCTGCTGGTCCACGGACTTGTCCTGGCGAGGGTCGGAGCATCGGAGGTAGGCGGCGCCGATGAGCATGAGAGGCTCCTTTTTGAAATAATCCCGTTCTATTTTACATAATGTTCGGAGGTTCGCGCCGATGACAAAGCCGCGGGTGGGCACAGCGGCCCGCGGCCGGCACGAACCCCCGCATTGGTCAAAGCCGCGCCACCAGCGACGCGACCCTGGAGGGCTATGGGGAAAGCGAGGTCACCCCGCCCTTTCGCCGCTGGTCGCGACAGGGCACGACGCTCGAGGCCGGGGAGGCAGCGTGCTTCCGAGGGCCCTCGAGGACACGCCGGCGCTGGCTGTCGGACGCGGATCCGAGGGGGCTGGCGGGTCCGACTCGGACCACTCCCTGGCGACCCTGGGTGATCGCCTCGAGGCCCGTGGCCTGGCGGCGTCGCCGTCTCACGAGCTGTCGTCCGGTTCGGGCCACCGCCACGACGGAGACTTCGGCACTGCGTGACGCTGCATCCAGCCGATCTGGCAGTGGGGGCAGCGGCGCGGCTGCTCGGCCTCGTCGGAGGCACCCAGGGGCTCCTCAAGCTCGGTCGCCTCACGGGGCGCCTCCTCGCTCGAGCCACCGAGCAGCCGCCTGGCCACGGGCAGGCGCTTGTTCACGTTGGAGGAGGCGTACAGCCCGGTGTGGCGGATCTTGTGGAAGCCGGAGGGCAGGACGTGGAGCAGGAACCTGCGGATGAACTCCATGCAGTCGAGGGTGCAGGTCCCGCCGTCGCGGGTGCGGAAGGTGACCTCGCGCTCGCCCAGGGCGACGAGCCGGTAGTCGGAGATGCCGATTCGGTGGGTGTAGCGGCCGAGGTAGGCGAAGACCTGGGTGGTGCCGGCGAAGGGCGGCTTGCTGTAGACCACCCAGCGCTTGCGATGGAGGGAACGCAGCAGCCGGCGGAAGTCCTCGGGCGCGGCGAAGCGGGCGCAGCTGCCCTCCAGGTCGAGCTGCCCCTGGCCGTACGCCTTCCGCAGCTTGGTGCGGACGATGCCCTGGAACAGCTTGCGCATCGCGGCGATGGGGAAGAGGTAGCGCTCGCTGGTGGCGATCCAGCGCGAGCCTTCCATCGCCAGCCCTCCCCCCGTGACCACGCAGTGGACGTGCGGGTGGTAGGCGAGCTGGCGGGTCCAGGTGTGCAGCACCGTGGTCACGCCGGGCAGCGCCCCGAGCCGGTCGCGGCCCAGCGTGGCCAGCGTCTCGGCCGCGGCCTTCATCATGATGCCGTAGACCTCGACCTGGTTGCGGAGGGCGATGGGTCGCAGCTCCTGCGGCAGGGTGAAGACGACGTGGAAGTGGTGGGTGGGGAGCACCCGCTCCAGCCTGCCCTCCAGCCAGTCGTCCCGGGCCGCGGTCTGGCAGCTCGGGCAGTGCCGGTTGCGGCAGGAGTTGTAGGCCGGACGCTCGTGCCCGCAGTTGTCGCCCTTGTGGAGGTGGCCCCCCATGACGG
>CAZHIK010001182.1:0-2984 GCA_964532635.1 uncultured Enterobacterales bacterium | reverse complement strand
GCCCGCACCCGCGCCCGCCGAGTAGGTCATGCGACGCTCGGCCCACGCCGCGCTGGCGGTCGCCAGCGCGCTCCTGCTCTGTTCCGGCCCCGCCGTGGCGACCACCGAGCTCGAGGGCCACGGCCCCCTGGCTGGGGGTACCTTGTCCATCAGCGATCGCTTCGCGCTGCGCTACTACCAGATCGACGACACCCTCGCGGGCTTCGAAGACAGCCATCCCCACCTCCACGACTACGTCGAGGAGGTCAACCGCCTGAACGTCCTGGTCAACAAGGGCGGCTTCGCGGCCGGAGCGCAGATCGATCAGGTGGGCCTGTTCGCCAACCGCTACTACCTCGACGATGAACTGCAGCGCTCCTACGAGCTGTACGAGCCCGGCATCCGCTCCCCGTGGCCCGACGCCTACCTAGGGCTCGAGAAGCTGTACGTGCGCGGCAAGGGCAAGCACCTCGAGGTCAACGTGGGCGACGGCTACGTCTCCTTCGGCCGCGGCATCTCGCTCAACCTGGTGCGCAACACCAACATCGATCTGGACAGCTCCCTGCGCGGCGTGCGCACGGTGGTGCGCGCGGGCAACTGGGACTTCACCGGGGTCTCCGGCCTCACCAACGCCCAGCAGGTGCAGCTGGACAACCGCAACGTGGGCATCCGTCCCGACAACCAGCACATGATCAGCGGCCTGCGGGCCGAGCGCTTCGGGCTGGGGCCTCTCAACGTCGGCGCTCACGGCGTGGCCTACAGCTTCGCGCGCAGCGCCGACGCCGAGTCGCCGGGCTTCACCCGCTACGCGCAGCCCGTCGACGTCTTCGTCGGTGGCGCCACCGTCGAGGGCTTCGGGCTGGCGGGCGTGGATCTCATCGCCGAGTTCGACTGGTTCGAGTACCGATCCTCCGACTTCTTCGGCGGCGAGGAGCCCGAGCCGGGCTACGCCGCCTACGCCTCCGCCTCCGCCTACCCCGGCAAGGCGGTGGTCCTGGTCGAGGCCAAGCACTACGTCAACACCGAGCGCATCAACACCTTCACCGGCATCGACAACTACGAGGTCGCGGTGGCGCCCACCCTCGAGTACGAGCGGGTCATCACCGAAGACTCCTCGGCCGCGGTCAACTCCAACGACATCACCGGCGCCAGGGTGCGGGTGGACTACGCCGTGAAGCCGGGGGTGCTCATGCCCTACATCTCGGTGGCGGCCTTCCGCGATCGGGAGCTGGGCGGGCTGCACTTCAACCGCGCGCCCGAGACCATCGTCCACCCGGTGGCCGGTGTGCAGTGGCTCGGCCAGGAGGCCCACGTCATCGCCACCGCTGGCGGCCGCGCCGACCTGCGCGACGAAGGCTACGGCACCGACGTCAACGCCCACGTCGATCTCGACATCGCGCTCCCTGCGGGCCCGCTGGGCCACCTCGAGCTGGCCACCGCCTTCATGCGCTTCATGTGGGGCGACAACGCGGCCCAGCAGTCCGACTTCACCGACGTCGTCAACGCCCTGGCCCTGCACGCCACCGACAAGTGGACCTTCATCCTGTGGCAGGACTTCAGCGACAACCCGTTGATCAACAGCACCGGCAACATCTCCGACAACGTGTACGGAGCCGCCGAGGTTCAGTTCAAGCCCTCCAGCTCCCTGACCACCAGCGTCTTCTACGGCGCCTACAAAGCGGGCATCCGCTGTGCGGGCGGCCAGTGCCGCAGCCTCCCTGGCTTCGAGGGCCTCCGCTTCGGCCTGAACGGCACCTTCTGACCCGCGACGGGACGCCCCGGAGCCGCACCGGTGTTGCTGGAGTGTCCGTGAAGGGACCCTGCGGGGTCCCTGCTTCCGGGATATGGACCCGTCCCCGCCCCCCGGTCGTGCACCGTACCTCTCAAGGTGATCATGTCTTCGCGAAGCATCCTTTCGGTCCTCGCTTCCCTCCTGCTGCTCGCCTTGATGGCAAGCCCCGCCCAAGCCAAGCAGCTGCGGATCTCCGGCGTCCTGGCGTCCTCCTTCTATCCCGACACCGAGGGTGTCTCCTACGCTGCTGGCAACGTCAAGGATGGCAAGGTCAGCACCGTGTGGGTCGAGGGTGAAGACGGCTCGGGTCTCGGCTCCTGGATCGAGATCGACCTGGGCGGCACCCACACCATCACCCATCTCAAGATGTGGAACGGCAACTGGTACTCCTGGGACTTCTGGAACCGCCACAACCGGGCCAAGGAGATCGAAGTCTCCTTCTCCGACGAGTCTGTCGATGCCGTGAAGTTCACCTTGAAGGACGAAAAGCTCCCCGAGGACATCCGCTTCGACAAGCCGGTCACCACTTCCACCATCAAGATCAAGATCAAGGGCATCTACCGGGGCACCACCTTCAACGACACCTGCATCTCCGAGGTGGCGGTCTTCGACGACCAGCCCGAGGTCTTCCACACCGTGGCCGGCACCGCCGACTCGGGCCACCTGCCCGAAGACGCCGACGGCACCTACGAGGTCTCCAACACCTGGGACATGCTCAACGACACCATGTGGTGCGAGAACCAGAAGGACGGTGACGGCACCGGCTCCTGGGTCGAGTACCGCTTCGGCAAGTCCGTGCGCGTGGGCAAGCTGATGATCCTCAACGGCAACGCCTACGACACCACCTTCTGGCGAAAGTCCAACCGAGCCACCACGCTGACGCTCACCTTCTCCGATGGCTCGCGGGAGACCATCGAGATCAAGGACTTCATCATGCTCCAGACCCTGCGCTTCGGTGCGCGCGACACCTCCTCGGTGCGCATCACCTTCGACGCGGTCAAGCAGGGCACCGAGTACAACGACCTCTGCATCTCGGAAGCGCGGTTCGCCGAATAGTGGATTCGGGGTTCCCTTGGGGCCGCGCGGCCCGTATGCCGCGCAACGAAAGTGCAAAAGCCTGTAATTGTTGGTGACAGGACCGTTGCGGGCGGGGGTAGGCTTCCGCTACCCTGTGCGCGGCCCGGAAACTGCCATTTCCCCGGAGCCCCACGAT
>CAZHIK010001181.1:0-2988 GCA_964532635.1 uncultured Enterobacterales bacterium | reverse complement strand
GACGACAGCGACGCCGCCATCAACCCGGACGCCCGCGAGGCCTGCGACGAGGTGGACAACGACTGTGATGGAGACATCGACGAGGACGATGCCGTGGGCGCCGGCACCTGGTATCCGGACGCCGATGCGGACGGCTTCGGCGACGCTGACAGCCCCACCTCGGCCTGCGAGCCACCCTCCGGCTACCTGCGAGACGGATCGGACTGCGACGACAGCGACGCCGCCATCAACCCGGACGCCGTCGAGATCTGCGATGAGCTGGACAACGACTGCAACGGAATCGTGGACGGTTCCCGCGCCGTCGACGCCGACACCTACTACCTGGACAGCGACGGCGACGGCTACGGTGACCCCCGCGCCAGTGTCACCACCTGCGATCAGCCCTCCGGCTGGGTGGACAACTCCACCGACTGCGACGACACCGACGCGACCATCAGCCCGGGCGCGACGGAGGTCATCAACGACGGCATCGACAACGACTGCGACGGCCAGGACGACGACGTCAACATCCTGCCCACCGCCTTCAGCCTGGTCAGCACCAGCGGCGACGAAGGGGACAGCTTCGACGTCGACCTGCGCATGGCCAACGTCGGCACCCTCGACGCGGGCGCCTTCGAGGTCCACGTGCTCTTCTCGAGCGACAGCACCCTCGGCTTCACCGACGACGAGGCGTGCACCCACGAGGTCAGCGCGGGCCTGCTGGCGGGTGATCGGTCCTCTGTCACCATCAGCTGCACCGTGCCCGAGGTGGGTGACGGCACCTTCACGGTCGGGGCCTGGCTCGACATGGACGACGACGTCGAGGAGAGCGACGAGACCGACAACACCCTGGTGGCTTCCGACAGCTTCATCATCGGAGGCTACGACACCTACGTGGGCAACGAGTACTTCGACTACTACAAAGGGTACATCGCGGGGAATCGCAACTGCACCCTCGAGTGGGATGTCGTGGGTACACCCACCACCCCGTGCACCGACTGTGTCTTCGCCTTCGACGTGGTCATGACCTACGACAGCGCGAGCAGCTACGACGACGGCACCTGCTCGAGCCTGGCCACGGACACGAGCTACTCCTACGCCTTCACCGAGGACTACTACGGCTACGGCGGGGTGCTGATGATGGAGTACTACTCGACCTGGTACGCCTGGACCTACGCCGACTTCGACGGCGCGCTCTTCGAGTACTCCGCTGGCTACATCGACTACCCCTACTACCGCTACTACTACACCTACTACTGGCAGGGGGACGCGCTGGTGCGGTAGCGCGCGACGCTGTAGGCTCCTACGGCACCGTCACCTCGAGGGTGGCGTGGTCGGCGCCATCGTAGTCGAAGTCGATGGTGTAGTCGCCGGGGGCCACGTCGGGGATGCGGACCTCGAAGTCGATCACGCACATGCAGTTGCAGGCCTCGTCCGCGGTGATCTCCTGGAAGTCTACGTGGATATCGAAGCTGTCGAAGGTGATGGTGGCGCCGGGGCTGGGGCAGCAGTTGGCCTCGTAGTCGTCCAGGGTGATGACGATGTCATCGCCGTCGACGCTCGCATCGATGGCGCTCTCGATGATGTCATTTCCGGTGTCCATGTCCTTGCCGTAGGCGTCTTCCTGACACTCGGAGAAGTCTACGGTGGCATCGCTGGAGGCGTCGCTGTCGCAGCCGGAGGCCACCAGGGCGGCGAAGGTGCCGACGACGGCGGCCAGGGAGAGGTAGACGATCTTGCTCGAGGGGATGGACATGGAAAGCTCCGGGGAAGTGGTGGGGTCGTCGAGATGTGCTGCACGGAACGTGCCAATGGGATCGGGACAGCCGATATCACCTGTCATCTGCGTTGAATCCCACGAGGAGGCCCGCTCGGGGGGAGCCAGAGCGCCTCTGGGACCACGACACCACTGTCAGCGCGTGATCATCCGGCCAGCCTTCGCAACCGAAAACCGGAGCGCCACCCGTCGGTGGCGGGTGGTGCGAGCCGGCGCCAGCCTGGAGGCATGGAGGGCGATCATGGCGCGAACCGACCGACGCTGGCTTCACCTGCTCCTCTCCCTCGGCCTGGCACGGGGCGTGATGGCCAGCGGCGACAAGCCCGACGACACCGGCCCTGTCGAGGGTGACACCGACTGCGAAGACGAGGATCCAACTCCACTGGGTCGAGGACACTGACGGCGACATCGACGGTGATGCCATCCCCGACATTGCCGTGCCGGCGTTGAGCGAGGACTCGACCTACATCCGTGCAGGGGCCATGCGCCCTCCCTGCTCGAGTACGTCATGCCCTGGGTGGTGGGACAGCTGGTGCGCAGGCTGCCCTGTCGTGACGAGGCCGGCCTGTGGCCCGAGCTGCTGCTGCTGGCCGCGGGCGAGAGGCACCCGGCCGTCGCGGCCCTGTTGAAGGGCTACGACCGAGAGATGAGGGGCCGGCCCTCCAGGGCGAAGAACGACGAGCAGTCCATGTGGCAGCGGCTGTCGCGCCACCTACGAATGTTCCGCGTACGCCGCATCGTCGGGTTCGCTGTGGAGCCGCTGATGTCCCCGCACCTGCGGCAGGAGGCAGGGAAGCTCGACGACCCGCTGCTCAGGGAGCTGGGTCGGGTGGTGCGCGAGGGAAAGGCGGTCGTGGAAAACGCCGATGAACTCGAAGAGCTCACGCAGGAGGCTCGAAGGCGCCTCCGCCGAGAGCCCGAGCAGCCGCCCGAGGATCCTCCCGATCCGCCTTCGTCCGGCCTGGACGAGGCCATGGAAGAGGTCGAGCAGGATACCCAGCGCATGGGCGAGCGGCTCGGGCCCCACGGCAAGAAGGTCACGGTGATCGTGGAGGACAAGGAGCCGGGAGAGCCGGCGGCTTCGTTCGTGCGCCTCGGCCGGGCCGGCCGCCTCGGAGCTGCCAGCGCTGCCCCCGGCCTGCGAAAACTGCTTCCACGCTGCGAGCTTGGCGGACTCACTGGCCCGCTTCCGTGTCACACTGGAGCAAGGCCTGTCATCCCTCCGGAACCGG
>CAZHIK010001180.1:0-2997 GCA_964532635.1 uncultured Enterobacterales bacterium | reverse complement strand
TCGTGTAGGGAAAGAGTGTAGATCTCGGTGGTCGCCGTATCATTAAAAAACAAGTACGAGGTGTTCGGCAAGTCGGCCCCCACCACCTCGGTGGCGGTGCTGGCCCAGCTCAAGGTGCCTGCGGGCGGTGAGTCCCCGGGTCAGTACGTGGGTGGGCCCTACACCATCTCCAAGTTCGTGATCTCCACGGGTACCCCCGACTACACCATCGGCCTGCAAGGCAAGCAGCAGGCTGGCCCGGTGGCGGTGGTGGGCGGTGTCGGCGCCACCTACCGCATGTCGGCGGTGGCCCAGTACATCGTCGAGGTCACCGAATACCAGTTCTCGGGCCGCATCAAGCCCGGTTCCTACACCTGGGCCGACCTCGGTCTCCAGCTGGGCCTGGGCCCGCTGGTGCTGCTGGGCAACGTCCACTACCTCAACCGCGCCGAGACGATGGTCGGTACCACTGGCGTAGAGTTCCTGGGCAACAACCAGCTCTACGCCATCGAGGGCTCCGACGGATGGAGCCTCGACGCCGACGCCGGCTTCATGATCAACCTCACCCGGGGTGTGGACATCCAGGGCGGGGTGGGTTTCCCGCTGCGCGGTGAAGACCTCCAGTTCTTCCCTCTCGAGGCCATCCACCCCACCCGGGGCATGACCTACAGTGGCACCCTCAAGCTGCGGTACTAAGCGGAGCGCCCCCATGAAGTTCGAGCGTATTGCAAAGCTGCTTCCGGCGCTGGCCTTGGCCGCGGGTATGGCCTTCGCCCCCGATGCCGAAGCCAAGTTCGCCTTCCCCTACAACCACCCGGATCTCGACTGGTACACCATCGAGACCGAGCACTTCGCCGTGCACTACCCCATGTCCCGCAACCCGGACAGCCCGTACTACCTCGAGACCGAGAACTCCGCTCGGCTCGCTGCGCGGGTGGCGGAAGAGATGTGGGGCCCGATGTGCGCCAACTACAACTACTACCTGAAGGAGCGGGTCCACATCGTCATCCTCAACCAGACGGATGACCTCGAGGGCTTCACCGTGCCCCCGTGGGACTGGATCGAGGTCTCGGTCAACCCGGGCAGCTTCTTCTACCGCTCCCGCTCCCGCATGGAGTGGCTGTCCGACGTGCTCTACCACGAGTTCAGCCACGTCGTGTCCCTCAAGGCCAACGCCTCCATGTCGGAGGGCACCCAGGGTGTCCTCGTCGGTGGTCTGTACCAGGACGGCATCAACGACGTCGATACCGGCGTCGAGTTCTTCTACATGGACGGCGATCCGCCGTGCTTCTCCGAGGGTGTCGCCGAAGGCGCCTCCGAGATGATCGGTGGCAACTGGTGGACCACCTCTCGCGACCACAACCTGCGCATGACCTTCCTCGAGGACGAGGGAGAGCTGGTCATGTCCTACGACCAGTGGCAGACCTTCGCGCAGAGCCGCCAGAGCTGGAACGACTTCGAGCGCATCTACCAGCAGGGCTACGCCTTCAACAACTACCTTCGCCAGCGCTTCGGCGAGAACGTGCTGGACATGGCGGCCATCGAAGCCGGCAAGAAGTGGCGTCCCATCTGGTTCTCGGTGCTCGAGGACATGACCGGCATCCCGCCCGAGACCCTGTACAACGACTGGTACGACTACATGATGGAGCGGTACCACGCCCAGGCCGATGCGATTCGTGTCCAGGGTGAGGTCGTGGGTCGTGAGATCACCTTCGCCCCCCTCGACTGGGACTACTCCACGCCCTCGGCCCGCGAAGCCTGGCGTGAGAAGAAGAAGACCGACAAGATCGAAGAGAAGCAGGCCACCGGTGTCTACCAGATCGCCCAGCGCATCGATCCCGAGACCGGGCTGTACGGCTTGAACAACCGCGGCGCCATCTGGCTGGCCAAGTACGACATGGACCACGCGGAAGCCATCAGCGGCTACTGGCCCGGAGACGCCGAGGAAGCCGATCTGATGGGCCGCTTCTCCGAGGTCCTGCCCTCGGACTTCATGTACAGCTGGGACTTCGTGCCCGGCGAACACAGCATCGTGGTCACCGGCTACGAGGGCCTGGCCAAGAGCAAGTTCTCCACGATCACGGGCATGGACCCCGACCTCAAGGGCTACAACTACACCCAGCTGTGGGTGATGGACCTCGTCGAGCGTGAAGACAAGAAGCACGGCGTGGAGTTCTCCACCTGGGACCGGAAGAAGCTCATCAACCAGCGCTCGGTCTTCGAGAAGGGCGCCGCCCGGCCCATCCCCAACACGCTGCGGGCCGTCGAGCCCAACGTGCACCCCGACGGCGACAAGATCGTCTTCTGCCAGTACTCCGATGGTACCCAGAACCTGGCCACCATCAACATGGATGGCACCGACAAGAAGCTGCTGACCGACTTCACCGACGGCACCTGGATGCAGACGCCCAAGTGGTCGCCGGACGGCAAGCACATCGCCGTGGCCATCTTCAGGAACTACCGGCAGAACCTCTACCTGTACGACGTCGAGGCCGAGACCTTCGAGGCCCTGACCTGGGACGCCTGGGAAGAGATGGATGTCGAGTGGTCCGCCGACGGCAAGGAGCTGTTCTTCACCGCCGATCCCACCGGCGTGCACAACATCTTCGCCATGGACCTCGAGACCCGTGAGGTCCGCCAGATCACCAACGTGATCGGCTCCGCCCAGAGCGGTGTGCTCACCGCCGAAGGCAACCTGGTCTACTCCTACTACACCGCCCACGGCTACAAGAACTACGGCCTCAACAAGGCCGACTTCCTCAACACCGACGCCACCCACCTCTTCAACGTGGCGCCCCAGGAAGAAGAAGTCGCGGCCAACTGGGCCTACTCCGAGGACCTCACGCACTGGGAAGCCAAGACCCACCCATACCGCTGGTCCAAGGCGCTCATGCCTCCCTCCGCGGTGCCCATCCTGCGCCTCGAGAACGACTCCCGCACCAACGTGGGGCTGCAGGGCGGCTTCCAGGTCTGCATGCAGGCCTACGCCGAGGAGCACGGCGGCTGGCTGTACTTCCT
>CAZHIK010001179.1:0-2999 GCA_964532635.1 uncultured Enterobacterales bacterium | reverse complement strand
GTCGGGGCCGTGCGGTCGCCCACGTCCACCGAGCGGTGGGCCAGCACTCCGCTGACCGGCGCTACGACCGAGGCCTCGCCGGCATTGAGCGACATCTGGTCCAGGCTGGCCTGCAGGCTGCGCCGCTGGGCCTGGTTGGCGTCGAATCCGCTGACGGCCTGGTCGAAGATCTGCTGGGTGATGACCCCGCCCTCGAGCAGCTTCCGGCTGCGCTCCAGCTCCTGGGCCTGGCTGGCGAGCTGCACATCCAGGCCCTCGATCTGGGCCGCGAGCTGCTCGATGCCCTTGTCCAGGGTGGCCCGGCGGATGAGCGCCACCCGGTCCCCCTGCTCCACGTGGTCACCGTCCTCGTAGGGGAAGGCCAGCACACGATCCGTGACCGTGGTGAACAGCTGCACCTCGGCGGAGGCCGAAAGATCCGCGGCGTAGCGGACGGTGCGGGCCATGTCGGCAGTGGACAGGGTGGCCACCTCCACCGGCGTGCCGGTGGGCCCGGCGTCGAGGCGGGCGCTGGAGTCGCTGCACCCCAGCAGGGGGGCGACGGCGAGCAGGGACAGGAAAAGGGACGTGCGCATGGCTGGACCTCCGTTCGATGGTCAGCGTAGGCCCGCCAAGCCGCCCGCTCCGTTGAGATCGGGTGGGGCTTGTGTTTCGGTCTGTTTCGAGGGAGTGGCGCCACGCAAAGGGCGCGGGATACCGCCTCTGTGCAACGAGGAGTTTCGATGCCCCCTACCAACGTCAAGCCCCGCCTGTTCCAGAACATGAGCCCCGAGAACGTGGCCTTGATCGAAAAGCTCGGTCGCCGCATGGGCTACGTCAAGGGCCGGGTCGTGTTCACCGAAGGCCTCCCGGCCAACGAGGCCATCCTGCTCATCGAAGGCCGCATGGTCATGACCGTGGGTCAGGGCGAAGAGCAGGTCACCGTGGGTGATGTCTGGCCCGGTGAGATCGCCGGTGAGCGCTCCTTCCTCAGCGGCTCCGGCGTCCACCAGGTCACCGTGACCGCTGCGGCCAACAGCCGGGGGCTGCTGCTGTCTCGCGCCGCCATCGAGGAGCTCGAGGAGACCTGGGCCCTGGTGGTCATCCAGCAACACATGGTCCAGACCCTGCTCCGCCGCCTGCAGGGCACCGACCAGGCCGTGCGCAAGTCCTGGCAGGAGGTGCGCTCCGCCAAGGCCCGGGCCGCCAGCGGAGCCGATCCTGCGCCCGACAGCCCCGCGCCCAACCTGATGGGCACCATGCGCTCCATGATCAACAAGTTCCTCGGGGGTGCCTCGTGATGGATTCCTCGTTCCTCGCCGCCAAGGTCCTGGCCCAACGCCACCGCCTCCCCGGCCGCCACGTCGAGCCCCTCAACCAGGTCTTCGGGCGCTCCAACATCCAGAAGCTCCCGGCCGGCCGCACCGTCTGCGACGAAGGCGCCCCGGCCCACGAGCTGTTCGTGCTGATCTCGGGCCGCATCACCATCCGCAAGAAGGACTACCAGGGCGTCGCCCGCGACCTGGCTCCCATGAAGGCGCCCTCCATCTTCGGTCACATGGCCCTGGTGGGCGGCACCAACCGCACCGCCAGCTGCGTGTGCGAGACCGACTGCGAGATCGCCTGGCTCGACCGCCGCCTGTTCGACACCCTGATGCAGGAGCACTCCGAGCAAGGCAAGGCCTTCCGCTGGCTGCTCATCGCCTCCATGCTCATGCAGCAGGGCAAGGCCAGCCGCGAGATCCAGCGCCTCTCCGGCCAGGCCGCCAACCCCGAGGACGAAGAGAAGGACCTCGCCACCTTCACCGCGTCACTGCACGGCTGGTAGGGCCGAACTCGCCGCCGGAGGGGATGAACCCCTCCCCCACATTCCGCTTTCGCCGTAGCCAATGTAGGGGAGCAGTTCACCTGCTCCCGCTCAGGCGCCGGCCTCCGGAGCCTCGGGCGCCAGGTCGTGGGCCACCCGCTGCATCAGCAGGATCGCTCGGGCCAAGGCCTCGGGGCCGTGGTCCCGGGCGGTGTCGGCCGCGGGCTTGTCGCCGCAGGCGAGCAACAGGGCGAGGAGGGGTGCGAGCTGGACTGGGCACATGAAGGCCGCCTTGCCCGAAGGGTATCCCGAGCGGGGCCCCCCTCACCCCTCCCAGGTCTTCAACAGCTCCTCGATGGCATCCTTCACGCTGTCCGGAAACGCCGTGCCCACCCGCGGATCCATGAGGTTCCCGCCGAAGCCGACCTCTTCGGTGGAGGCCTCGGGCAGGTACTTCTGCAGCTGGCTCTCGAACTCGCGAGCGTCAAGGCGCCGCAGGCCCCAGACAGCCATCACCCGGGCGAAGCCAAAGCGGCTGTCGTCCTTGACGAAGCTGAGCAGCCGGGCGCGGCCCGCTGGGGAGTCCACGGCGCTCAGGGCCCGTGCGGCCGAGATCTGCACGTGGGCGTCCTCGCTCTCGAGGAAGGGCTCGAGGCGAGCGAGGTCGGCAGCGGCGCAGAAGTAGTAGCAGCTCTCGAGGGCCACGTGCTGGGAGAAGAAGGCGGCCGAGTCGACACCCGCAGACGCAGGGGACTGGGCCAGCAGCCCGTCCATGGTCACGCGCTGGGCCTGTTCATCCCACTTCTCGCCGTGCAGGTGCTGGAAGATGGCCACGGTGGCGTCGCGGTACAGGTCCTCGGGCACCAGAGCCTGGTGGTAGGAGTGCCGGAAGGTGGCGGTCACCATCCCCTCGTCGACCAGGGCGTAACCGGCGGTGGGGCTGGCGATGGACCAGCGCTCGGGATCGTCGGTGGCCCCCAGCAGGAAGTAGCCCTCCTCGCCCGAGGAGAACAGCAGCGGGAGGTGCCCGTCGGGGGACCAGGAGGTGATGGCCATGCCACCAAAGCGGTCGATGATCCCCTCGTCGGGCACCGGCTGCCCGGCCAGCTGCTCCAGGCGCTCGAAGCGGGCCTCGGTCTGGCTACCCTCGACGATGCGCAGCTTGACCAGGGCAGCGGCGCTCTTGGCGACGTCCTCCTGCCAGGGCTCGTCG
>CAZHIK010001178.1:0-2999 GCA_964532635.1 uncultured Enterobacterales bacterium | reverse complement strand
GCGGCGATCTCGCCACGGCCCAGAACCGGTTGCGCGAAGCCGACGGCCTCGATCAGGTCGCCCCCGCCGGCGTCACGCTTCATGTGGTTGGCACCGATCGCGACAGGCTGGAGGCTGCCGTCAGGCAGGTCTGCGAGGAACTGGCCGCGGGCCGGCCTGCCTCGGTCACCTTCCTTTGCGCCACCGGAACCCACGAGCCGAAGGTCTACGCCGCGGGCATCGGCGACATGGTGCGCCGCTGCTCCCAGGCCGCCGGCCTGGAGGTCGGCTTCATTGCCCACAGCTGCGACGATCCCGCCCTGGTCGATGTGGGCGAGAGCCCCTTGGGCACCCCCGTCCGCATCGAGCCCGAGTACCTGAAGGCCACGGTGCGGGTCTACGGCCACGAGTCCAAGCACCACTACATGAACGGCTACTCGCTGATCGACAAGCAGGTGGTGCCGGGCATCTGCGCGAGGGCCACCGTGGCCGCCAACCACAAGCGCTCGCTGTCGGCCGACTCCGGGCCAGGGCGCAACCCCTGGCACGCCGACCCCGCCCGCCAGGCCAATCCCTTCGGCCAGGACTCCCGCGACGTACGGCGCATGGTCGAAGGCTTGGTGCTCGCCGAAGACGGGAGCCTGGTGGGGCGACGGGTGCAGACCTTCGGTCTGGACATGATCTCCGACAAGAGCTCAATCTTCTGGGTGGCCGCCGGCGACCCGGATCGGCTCTGCGCCGAGGCGGTGGTCAAGGCCGACGAGCAGGCCCAGTTCACGGTGTCCCGTGCCCGCTACGTGATGATCTCGCCGGGTGGGCCACCAGCCAGCCAGGCCATGTACGGCGTGCAGAACTGCTTCGACATGGCCATGAAAGGGGCGGTGGAGCCCGGTGGAGAGGTGCTGGTGGTGGCACCCTGCGACGGCCGCCCGGACCTGCCCCCCGAGGTGCGGGGCTACGCCACCTCGACCAAGTCCCTCGAGCTGTTCTGGAACAACCTGGTGCGCCTGCGCACGGAGCCCCTCGATGAGGCCTACCGCTGGATCGACGACAACTTCCAGCTCTACCTCTGGAAGACCTGGCGGGTGCTGCGCAACTTCGGCCACGACCGCCTGAAGATCCACGTTCACAGCCAGCTGCCTCCGGAGGCCCTGGCCCAAGCAGGCTTCATCCCCGTGGCTGATCCACAAGCCTGGATCGACGAGCGCGCGGCCCGCGCCGACGGCCAGCTGAATGTGATCGACAACGGCAACAAGCTGCTCGTTCTCGGACAGGAATAGACCGACTCGAAGGGCCCCGGAGAGGGCGGCGGTCGGTTAGGGGCCACGAGGTACCCGGAGGAAGTCATGGACCGCGGCTACCCGTTTGGGCCTCATCGCTACATCGTCGTCGAAGGCCCCATCGGAGTCGGCAAGACCACCCTCGTCCATCGCCTGGCCCAGCACGCCCGCTCTCGCCTGGTGCTCGAGATCTTCGAGGAGAACCCCTTCCTGGCCGACTTCTACCAGGACCGGGGCAAGTACGCGTTCCAGACCGAGCTGTTCTTCCTGCTCTCCCGCTTCCGTCAACAGCAGAACATCACCCAGCAGGATCTCTTCACCGAGCTCACCATCTCGGACTACCTCTTCCACAAGAACCTCATCTTCTCCGGCCTCACCCTCGAAGACGCCGAGTGGCAGCTGTACCTCGACGTGTTCGAGGCCCTCTCACCGCGGGTGCTCCAGCCCGACCTTGTCGTGGTGCTCGACGCCCCCCTCGACAACCTGCTCGCCCGCATCGAGAAACGCGGCCGTTCCTACGAAAAGGACTTCGACGCCGGCTACCTCGAAGACCTCGTGCTGCGCTACCGCCGCGAGTTCCAGCTCTACGACAAGGCCCCCGTGCTGGTGGTCAAGACCGGCGAGACCGACTTCTCACGCGACGAGGAAGCCGTCGAGTGGCTGGTCGAAGAGATCGCCATCCACACCGAAGGCCGAAACGTCATCGGGAGCTAGCCCAGGCTGTCTTCGTCTCGCCGGCCGTGCTCGGCCAGCCAGCGCCGCAGCCCCAACTGGAGCCGGAGGGCCCGCAGGTGCTCTGCGGGTACCGAAGCGCGACCGAGGCGCCACACCGTGCTGCGATCGAGCGAGAGTTCGGCGATGAACGCTCGCCGGAGGTCTGCGGGAGCCGGGAGACGAAGCAAGGCCGCCGCAGCCGAGCGCGCATCCTTGCTTCGCCCACCCAGCGCTGGCAGTCCGAACGCGCCAGCCGCCGCATCGAGCACCATCCCTGGAGAGTCCAGGTCCGGCTCGAGAGAATCGACAGCTTCGAGCGCGGGAAGACCCAGGAGCTGCAGCAGGTCCTGGCGCCGCATTCGGGGCAGCAGCTCCCTCACCCGCATCACGATGGATGCAGACAGGACCCGCAGTCCGAGCAGCTCGGGCAGGCTCGTCCCGTCACGGAGCGCGTCCACCTGGATGCCGTGGTGCCACTTCTGACGAAACGCGTAGCCCACCACGTTTTCGAGATGCCGCTGCGTCTCGATGGGCTTGATGCGCGTACGCTCGAACAGCTGCTGCGGCTCCACAGCGAAGTGCAGGGCACAGCAGAGATCGTGAGCCAGCTTGCCTGCACGTGCCCGCGAGGCCCGCAGCGCCAGGTGCAGGTGGGTGTCGGCGACGCCGAAGACGACCAGCCCCGCTGGCTCGGCCATTCGGTAGGTCACCCGAGCGAGGAGCCTGCGCTTGGCGGTGCTGGGCACGAGCACTCGGTCGTCGAGCAGCCGGAACATCAAGTGATAGCCGATGGCTTCCATGGTTCCTCCTGGTCAGGCTCCGTACAACAGCAGGCACCGTGCCAGGCCCACGAGACCTTGGAAGCACGCTTTTCGCGCGCTCGAACGTCGAAACGTCGAACCCGAGCGTCGAAGCTTCGACACCCACGAACCCATACCCACCGGAACACACCACCCCCGCTCTGGACAGCAATTCGTTGCAGAACCCCCGAGGGTGACGCTCACCCTCCCCCCGAATGCAACGCCG
>CAZHIK010001177.1:0-3005 GCA_964532635.1 uncultured Enterobacterales bacterium | reverse complement strand
CTCCGCCGCCTGTGATCGCCGAGGCAACCTACGAGCCCGAACCCGAGCTCGCATCGCCACCGCCACCGCCACCGCCACCGGCTCCCGAGCCGGAGCCAGAGCCCCTGCCTGAGCCGGAGCCAGAGCCCGTGCCCGAACCGGAGCCGGTCCCCGAGCCGGCACCACCGCCACCGCCCGCTCCCCCTGTGGACCAGGCCCTGGTGGCCAAGGCCGAGCCCACCTACGACGACGCCCTGCCCCCGGGATTTGGCGACGACGACGACGAGCTCGCTCCCGTGGACATGGACGTCTTCGGCCCGGCAAAGCCCGTCAGGCCGCCCGACCTGGCCGAGTGGCTGTTCGACAAGTCCATGGACATCAACGAAGCGATGGACATCCCCGACGCTGCGCGCATGTCCCTGCAGATCCTTCTCGACCTGGTCAGCGCCGAGTCGGGCTGCGTGCTGTACGGCGACTACAACGCCGAAGCCCTCGAGTTCATCGCCGCCGCCGGTCCGACCGCCCACAAGCTCCAGGGCGTCAAGGTGGAGATCGAGAGCAGCCTGGCCGGCTTCTGCCACCGCATGGGCTTCGGCCTGCTGGTGGCCGATGCCGCCGAAGACGGCCGCTTCGACAAGAGCGTCGACGAGCACACCGGCTACAGCACCGAGGCGATCCTCGCGGTGCCCATCCGCACCACCGACGGTGAGACCTACGGCTGCATGGAGCTCCTCAATGCCTACTGGGGCTTCGAGGAGTGGATGATGGATGCCTCCCAGAACATCGCCACCACCCTGGCAGGCTACATCCAGGCGCGCCTCTGATCCCCTGGCTCCAGAGCGATCAGTGCTCGGGCGGCTCCGGTCGGTGAGGACCGAGGGCCGGCATAGGCCCTGGTGCCAGGGTCTCCAGCTCCGCTCGCGCTGATCGCTCGGCGTGCTCATCGAGCCAGGCCTGTGCCTGCTCGGGGCCTACGTCCACGGCCGGGACGCCGTAGACCGCCCAGGTCGGTGCCTGCGCCAGCGGTGAGCCGAAGATGGCGTCCATGGCCTGCACGAAGTTCGTGGGCAGCGGCTCTCTCCCGCCGAGTGAGACCACGAGCACCCGGTCGAAGCCCGCTTCGTGCAACACGAACAGGTCGGCCTGCCGATCACCCTGCACGGGGTCACCGCTCTTCATGTAGGCGGGTGCCAGGTCCTCAACGATGGTGAGGCCAGCAGCGAACCAGCGCCCCTCCCTCACATGGAACTCGAGCCGGTCGATAGGCACGGCCTGAATGGGCTGCTGGTGCTGGAGCTGCGCGCTCATCACCACCATCCGGGACTCGGGATCGTGGCGGAAGGCTCCGGCGAGATCGAGCACGGCGCCCTCTCCCGCGCCGGGCCCGCCGTCCAGCACCTCGAGCCCCTCGAGCTGGGGCAGAGAGAAGCTGGGCAGGGGCCAGGGCAGCAGCCCGCGGAGCTGGACATCCACGGCGTTGAGGGGCACCAGCACCAGCAGCACCCAGATCCTGCGGCCGCGGGCATCGCGTAGCGCGAGGGCTGCGAGCGCACACAGCGCCACTGTAGTCAGTGCCAGAAAACGCACGGGGAAGTTGAGCGGCTCGGCCACGAAGGCCAGCACGCGGTTGAGCTGAAGGAAGGGCAGGCGCAGCTTGGCCCCGGACCAGAGCACCTCCTCCCCCCCGACGCTCAGGTAGGAGCCCAGCGCCAGCAGCACCCCCAGGACGGCCACCAGCAGCCAGGCCACCGAGCGGCGGGGCTGCCGGTACAAGGCCACCAGTCCCAGCAGGATCAAGGGGATCCCCAACAGCTTGCCGCCGCCGTAGGCCTCGAGGCCGCCGTAGCCTTGGCCCCACAGCTCGCTGCGCCCCAGCAGGAGATCCTCGGGCTGCAGCCTGGCGCTGATGGGGTCCACCACGGTCTGGCCCAGACCTTCCACGAAGACAAAGCGCCAGAACCCGTACTCGCTCTGGAAGGTGTCACCGTAGCTGGCGGTGAACTCCCGCGTGACGGGGAGAACGATCAGGGCAGCCAGGAGAGCGGCTACGGTGAGCTGGCCCAACAGGCGCCATCGCTGTGGGGAGGTCACGACGCCCGCAAGCCCCAGCAGCAGCAAGGCCAGCGCGAGGTAGAAGCCGTAGTAGAAGCAGGCCACCGTGCCCAGCCCGAGGACGAGCCCCAGGACCACCACGCAGCGCCAGCGGCAGGTGTCCACCAGGCGCAGCAGCGCCCAGCAGCCAAGGGGAAGCAGCCACAGGTGCTGCAGCTCCCCCACACCGACGTGGATGGCGAACAGCGCCCAGGAGGAGCTCTGCAGCAGGAACGCCGCCGCCAGCGCCCCAGGGCGGCTGCGGGAGATCTCCCAGCCCAGCAGGCCCGCGGCCAGGCCAGTCGCCACCAGGTTCAGGACGGCCAGCAGGTTGGCGGTGGCTACCACGGGAAGGAAGGCCAGCAGCACCGACCCCAGCCCGTTGAGGGGCTCGACGGGCCACAGGTCGAGCCCTTCGGGATGGTTGAGCAGCCCGGTGTGCAGCCCCAGCCCCTCCCGCAGCAGATGAGCACGGCACCACCAGAGGGTCCACACGTGCTTCATGGTGTCGGCGTCCTTGCCTCCGACCACAGAGGTCCAGCGTATGAGCGCTGGCCAGGTGAGCGCCACGGCCAACACCACCGACTGCAGCAGCAAGGGGACCGCGACGCCCCCGAGGCGGAGCCAGGCCGCCAGGGCCGAGAGTCGCGACGACTGGTCGCTCGGAGTCACTCCGCCGGCGCGCCTTCGGGAGCTGCCGTGGGGCCCGTGGACGGAGCCTTGCCGTCACCGCGAAGCTCGGGAGGGGCCTGCTTGGGGCCGCCGGGATGCTGCCGGTCGTCCCAGTCGTCCTGGATCACCAACTCCACGTCGGCGATGGGCTCGGCCCCGACCTCGAGTGGGTCCTTCAGCAACACCTTGGGCTCACCGCGGCTGGGTCCGTCCTCGTTGGCGTCGATGAAGGCGCAGATCAGCATCCCGCCGAAGTCCTTGGG
>CAZHIK010001176.1:0-3007 GCA_964532635.1 uncultured Enterobacterales bacterium | reverse complement strand
AGGGGCGCATCCGGATGCAGCAGGGTGACGCCATCACCCTGCTTCGTGGCCTCGACGGTCCTTTCGATCTGATCTTCGTGGACGTCGATAAGGAGGACTACCCCCGGGCCCTGGAGCTGGCGGTGCCCAAGATCCGCCAGGGCGGCCTACTGGTGACCGACAACGTGCTGTGGGGCGGCAAGGTGACCCGCGAGGCCGCCGCCGGGGACGCCGCCACCCGCGCTGTGCGCAGCTTCAACGCCCTGCTGCACGACGATCCGCGCCTCGAGGCCGCCATCCTGCCCGCAGACGACGGCCTGGCGGTGGCCTGGGTGCGCTGAGGATCAGGCCGGATCCCCCACGCGGTCCAGCAGCTCGAAGATCTCCACATGCCCGCTCGAGCGCGAGGTGCGCAGGCCCGTGGGGCGACAGCGGAACTGGTCCTTCAGCAGCTCCCAGCTGTCCTTGGACAGCAGGATGCAGCCCGGCTTCCCGCTGGCCTCCATGCGCACCGCCAGGCTCAAGGCCCGCCCCCAGACCTCGTAGATGAAGCGCCTGCGCCCCACGGCCCCCGACAGCACCACCCCACTGTTGATCCCGATGCGCAGCTCGACTCGGTGACCGGCGAAGGCCCTCGATGCCACCGCCGTGCGCAGCTCGAGGGCCAGCAAGGCCGCGTCGTGGGCGTGGTGACGGTTGGGCTCGACCAGGCCAGTGACCACCATGAAGGCGTCGTTGGTGGTGCGAACGCGCTCGACCCCCATGCCGGCCGCCAGATCATCGAAGTACATGAACAGGGCATCGAGCAGATCGGTCGTCTCGGCTACCGAGAGCCTGCGGCAGAGGGAGTCGAGATCCGCGATCTCGGCGATAAGGAGCGAGACGCTTCGCGGCGGACCCTCTGCGAGCTTGCGGGAGCGCAGCGCCCGGGAGACCGACGGCGGCAGGACACCCAGCAGCAACCCATCGGCCCAGGTCTGCTCGAAGCGAAGCCGCCGCACGAACCAGGCGAGGGTGGCCAGGCAGAGGATCCCCGCTCCGGCGATGTTGGCCACACCCAGGGGGGGAGCCATCCAGGCAGGCGGAGGCGAAACCCAGCCCGCGTCGCTCGGAACGGGGAGCACCGCCACCAGGACCAGGCAGAACACGAAGAGGACCATGGCCATCCAGGTGGCCCGCTGACCCAGGAACATCATGGCCGCCAGGGGTCCGATGAGGCCCCAGATCATGAACCCACCGGCCTCGTTCAGGCCCCCCAGGGCCAGGGAGACTCCCAGGGGAACCAGGCTCACCAGGATCACGTGGGCCCAGACCACCGGCTCGAAGCTCCGCGGCCTCAGCTGCAGCAACGCCAGTGTGGCCAGCACGATGCAGCCGTAGACGGTCTCCACCATGGCCGCCACGTGCATCCCGAGCATCCAGAAGACCACCCCGAACATCAGGACCGCGCCGCCACCGGCCATGTGCAGCACCGTCAGCAGCTCGAGCTGCGGGTCGTTGGAGCTGCGCTTGTGGGGGGAAGCCATGGCGGGAGCATAGCGAAAAACGTCGACCGCTTCCCGAAAGTCCTGGAGTTTCTCTGCGCGCAGCCGATAAGTGAGATCAGCACTCGCTCACAGCCCCATGGCACCGCCCTACCTGCCCCGGCCGCTTCTGACCGTCCCACTGCTGTGGGTCGCCGCGCACAGCTCCAGCGCCTTGGCCCTGGACCGCAACAGATCCATCGCCCAGCACGCCCTGGACAGCTGGACCACCGCCGAAGGCCTGCCCAGGAACACCGTCGAGGCCGTGGTACAGACCTCCGATGGACTGCTCTGGTTCGCCACCAGCGATGGCCTGGCGCGCCTGGAGGGGGAGCGCTTCCGCACCTGGACCCACGCCGACTTCCCCGACGCGGGCACCCTGCGCACCAACGCCCTGGCCGCGGGCAAGGCTCCAGGGATCCTCTGGCTGGGCACAGAAGGCGGCGGCCTGCTGCGCTTCGACTACCACACCGGCGCCTACCAGGTCTTCACCGAGGCCGACGGACTGTGCGACGACAACATCAGCTCTCTTGCCGTGGACGCGGGCGGCCGGCTCTGGATCGGCACCCAGGGTGCCATGGCCTGCTACCGTCAGGACGACTCCTTCGTGCCCATGCCCCTTGCCGAAGGTGGCGCCAAGGGCGTGCTGGACATCGCCATCGACAAGACCGGCGGCGTCTACATGGCCGCGCTGACCGACGCTCTCTTCTACGCGCCCTCCGCCCAGGCCGCCCCCAAGCCCCTCCAAGGTCTCCCGGGCCCCGCCTCCGCTGTGCTGGTGGACGACACCAATGCCGTCTTTGTGGGCACCGCGGGCAAGGGGGTCTACCAGTTCCTGTTCGACAAGCAGGTGTACCTGCCCGTGGCTTCGGCCGAGCTGGGCAACGCCTCGGTACGCAGCCTCGAGCGCGACGAGCAGGGCGTGCTGTGGGTAGGAACCACCAACCACGGCGTGCTGCGCGTCCGCCTCGACGACGACCGGGTGTCCCTCGAGCGGGATCGCGTCGAGATGCCACTGGTCACCGACCTGCTCGCCGACAGCGAAGGCAGCCTGTGGATCACCTCCATGGGCGATGGCATCAAGCGGCTGGTGGACCACCGCATGTACACCATCGCCCAGCGGCACGGGCTCGCACACCTGGGCCTGCACACCGTGGTCCAAGGCTACGACGACTCCGTGCTGATCGGCACGGGCGGCGGTGGAATCTACCGCCTGGCCCAGCACCATACCGAGCCCCTGCTCCCCCCCGGCAGCCCCCTGGATGGAGCCAAGGTGGTCTCCATGCACCTGGGCCGGAGCGGTGCGCTCTGGGCCAGCCTGTACGAGAGCGGCCTGGCCCGCATCACCGGCGACGAGGTCGAGCTGTGGACCGAGGAACAAGGCCTGGTGGACCTGCGCTCCTCCGCGGTGATCGAAGACAGCGACGGCGGGATCTGGCTGGGTCACTACAGCGGCGTGCTGGAGCACTTCCAGGGCGAAACCCACCGGGTCTTCGGCCCCAAAG
>CAZHIK010001175.1:0-3018 GCA_964532635.1 uncultured Enterobacterales bacterium | reverse complement strand
GCTGCGGATGGAGTTGGTGAAGTCCAACCTCACCATGGAGGACAAGGAGAAGAATCGTCACCCGGTGGTTCCGCGCATCCACGCCGTGCGGCTGGGGGCCGACAAGACCCTGGGCGATGGCACCTACGAGCAGCCCATGCCGGGCCCCAAGGCGGCCCAGTTGGACTATCGCAACCAGAACCGGCGCCTCACCCGCGTGGTCACCCGGGCCGCCCGTCGCCTGTCCGAGTTCCACCCCTTCTTCCCCTTCATGGACCTGGACGACGAGAACCTGGCCCTCTACATGCGCTTCGACAAGCCCCTGCCTCGGGGCCTGCGCCACGCCATCCACTTCCGTTGCCGAGGCGAGAGCTTCCTGCCTCCGGGTACCCGGGTCGAGTGGGAGGTGCTCGAGAAGCGCACCCACGGCAAGACCGCCTGGCAGCGCATCGCGTCCAGCGCGGCGGCCGACACTGACGACAAGACCGCGGTCTACGACTTCACCGGCACCGGTGAGTTGAGCTTCGAGCACCCCGATCCTCCGGCGGTGCCCCCCGCGGGCTTCTGGATGCGGGTGCGCTTCGACTTCCCGGAGGATCTGCCGGCCGAGAGCTTCCCGGCCTTCCCTCCCATCACCCACGCCCTGCTGAACACCGTAGAAGCGGTCAACCTCACCTCGGTCAAGCGTGAGCGCTTCAGCGGCTACGGAGTCCCGAATCAGGTGCTCCGGCTGCGGCGCAAGCCGATCTTCGTGCACCACGGCGACGCAGAGCGCCAGGTCTTCCCGCGGCCGGAGGTCTTCCCCGACATCCGGGTGCTGGTCGACCGCGGCAAGGGCCGCACCGAGACCTGGAGGTCTGTACCCGAAGGCTCTCTGCTCACAGCGGGCAAGGACGATCGGGTGTTCGTGGTCGATCCGGTCGAGGGCGCTTTGACCTTCGGCAACGGCCTGCGCGGCCGCATGTTGCCGGTGGGCACCAACAACGTCATCGTCGATGTCTACCACCACATCCCCGGCGCGGTGGGCAACGTGGCCGCCGGAGCTATTCGGGTCTGCGAGGGCCTGGGCGACAAGGCCAAGGTGGTCAACCTGCTGCCCGCCGTGGGTGGGCGCGACGCCGAGACCATCGAGGAGATCGTCCGCCGGGCGCCCAGCCTGCTCACCAGCCGCAACCGGGCCGTCACCCGCTCGGACTTCGAGATCATCGCGCGGGAGTCCTCGGGTGAGGTGGCTCGCGCTGCTTGTTCCGGTGACATGGCCCCGGACGGCTCGGTGGAGGTGGTGGTTCTGCCCCGCCGTCGTCAGGGCGAAGAGATCCCCGATCCTTTCCTGGCGGTGGGCCTGCGCGATCACGTGCAGCAGTACCTCAAGCGGCGCTGCCTCATCAACGTCAAGCCCAGCGTGCGGCTGGCCACCTTCCGCCCCATCGACGTCTCTCTGAGTGTTCGGCTGCGGCCCAACGCCAACTTGCTGGTGGTGCGCGAACGCGCCATCCGCTGGGTCAAGCGCTTCCTCGACCCATACCGCGGCGGCCTGGATCGCGACGGCTGGCCCTTCGGTGGCACGCTCTACGCCCAGGATCTGGCGCGACTGGTCTCGGACATCCCCGAGATTCGGCATGTATCCGAGGTCCAGCTCTACGACGTCAGCGACCCCAAGGCGCGGCGCAAAGGCCCCGGCTGGGAGCTGGGTCAGGGTGTCGCTGTGCTCCAGCAGGTCCAGCACGACCTGTTCTGGGCTCGGCGCATTCGAGTGCTCGGTGAGGAAATCGGCGCATGAGCTCCACCCAGCTGGCAGAGCGCGAGCCGGGCGTGATCGCCCGCGTCCCAGGCGACCTCAAGTACATCGAGGACGTCATCAGGGTGCGCTTCCCCATCCACGCGGCCCGGGCCTACCTGCGGCGTCACATGGGCAACGTGGTGCGCTTCCGGCTGGTGGAAGCCCGCCGGGGGGAGTCGGTGGGCCACGTGCGGCTGGCGGAGATCATGCCCTCCGGTGGCGGGGAGCCGATGGCCGTACGGGCAAAGCGCGTGCTGCCCGATGGCAGTCCGGCGCCCCAGTACGTGCCGGAAGAGCTGGTCAGCCTCACCACCGAGCTGTTGGTCGCCCCGGGCCAGCAGCCCTTCTCGCTCACGCCCCACGACGTCATCATCCTGCACGTTCCGGTGCGCGGCTATACCCGCTACCTGCCGGCCGTGTTCCAGGGCGCGGCGCCCACCACTCGCCGCGACATCATCCCCGCCGACGAGGTCAGCCAGCGCCGCTGGGGCGCCCGCGAGCAGGCCAGCAGCTCGGATGTCGGGACGGATCAAGCCGCCACCTTCCGCCGCTTCCTGTTCATCTTTCAGCACCTGATGACCACGGTGATCGAGAAGGTCGATCAGCTCCCCTCGCTGACCGATCCCATCAACGCCGACCCACGCTTCCTGCCCTGGATCGCCAGCTGGGTGAACTTCGAGTTCGACGCCTCGCTGTCCATCAACGACCAGCGGGAGCTGGTGCGGCGGGCCATCCGCCTGTACCGTATGCGCGGCACCGTCGAAGGTGTGGAAGAGATGGTCCGGGTGCTGACCTCTGCTCCGGCCAAGCTCATCGAGTGCGAGAAGCCGCCTCCGGTGGTGCTCGGCGGCTGCTACCTGGCGGGCGGGGCCACCCTCCCCGAGCGCTACCTGGCGGCCGAGCCGCCGGCCCACTTCCTGTACCCCCGCCGACGGCCCGTCACCCGCTACTTCATGCTGATGCTCGAGTCGAGAAGCCGCTTCGAGAGGCGCTTTGGCGAGCGGGCCACCGACGTGCTCCGCCGCATCTCTCGCATCGTCTCGACGGAAAAGCCGGCCCACGTTCAGTTCACCATTCGCTTCGAAGACGAAGACTAGGACTCCCCATGGCCAAAGTAGAGTACCTGCGTCGCATCAATCCCTTCGAGGGCCTCTGCCTCACCGCTACGGATCTGCTCGATGAGCAGACCTACAACCGCAAGAACCTGGCGAGGCACAAGCTCTACCTGCATGGCCACGGCATCGTGCAGGGGCTCCAGG
>CAZHIK010001174.1:0-3023 GCA_964532635.1 uncultured Enterobacterales bacterium | reverse complement strand
GGTCTCGGCCATGGCTGCCGCGAAGTCCGCTTCGGCCCGCCAGCCGAGGTCGGCTGCGGCCTTGCTGGGGTCACTGCGCATGTGGCGGATGTCGCCCTGGCGCGGAGGGTGGGTCAGGGTGCCGGTCGAGGATGGAATCTCGCGGAGCACCCGCTGGGCGATCTGGTTGACGGTGGTGCGCTGCCCGGTGCCGATGTTGTAGACCCCGCGGGCCGCCGGCGCCGTGGACGCCAGCAGGTTGGCCCGGGCCACGTCACCCACGGCCACGAAGTCGCGGCTCTGCTCACCATCGCCCTGGATGGGCATGGGCTCGCCCCGCAACGCGAGCTCCACGAAGCGCGGGATCACCGCCGCATAGGGGCCGGAGGGATCCTGGCGGGTGCCAAACACGTTCTGGTAGCGCATGCCCACGCAGGACAGCCCCAGGGTCTGGCTGAACACCGCCGCGTAGAGCTCGTCGGCGGCCTTGGCGGCGGCGTAGGGGCTGGCGGGAGCCACGGGGTCGTCCTCGCGGACCACGCGGCCAGCGGTCTGGCCATAGACGGCACAGGAGCTGGCGTAGACCACCCGCCGAGCCCCAGCTCGCCGGGCGGCCTCGAAGACCATCACGGTGCCGTTGACGTTGGCCAGGTCGGACGCCACGGGATCGTCCACCGAGGCCGACACCCCCGGGATCGCGGCCAGGTGGATCACGTGGGTGCAGCCGATCATCGCGCGCCGGACCGCGCCCGGATCGGTGATGCTGCCCACCTGCAGCTCGACGGGCAGGCCGTCGAGGTTGGCCTCGAAGCCGGTGCTCAGATCGTCGAGCACCCGCACCGGCACCCCCTGCTCGCAGAGCAGTGCCACGGTGTGCGAGCCGATGAAGCCCGCGCCCCCGGTGATCAGGTACACGGCTACACCTTGGACCAGTGGGACAGGTCGCGGCCGATGAGCGCGCCCAGGGCGGCCACCTCGGGGGCGAACTCGCGCCGCAGCTCCGCCCGCAAGGCCGGGTCCATGGGCTGGCGCGGCTGGTAGGTGCGGTTGAGCGCGTAGATGGCGTCGCTGGCCTTCTGGCGCAGCGCAGAGGGCACGAGGTCCTTGGCGCGGGCGGGAATGCGCTGCTGGATCTTGCGCATGGTCCAGGAGCGGTAGGTCTTGTTGGGGTTGATGACCGGAGTCTCGGGTACGAACGAGGGGTCTACACCCAGGAAGCGGTAGGTGCCCTGGACCGTGCCGAGGTTGTCGGCCTTGAAGTCGTCGAAGACGATGACGTGGACTCGCTCCCGCGGGAACGAGTCGTAGTAGCGCTGCACCTGCTCGGTAAAGCGGGCGATGCGCCGATAGTAGACCTGGTCGGGCATGGTGGTCTGGGGCGGCACGGGGCGCCGACCGTGGAAGCGGTCTTCCTCGGCCGCCAGCGCTTCGGCGAAGTCCAGGATGTCTTCGTCGCCCAGGGCGTTGTGCATGGCCTGGGAGTGCTGGGAGTACATGAACTCGACCGGGTCCCGCAGCATGATGATGATGCGTGCGTCGGGCTCGAAGTCCTTGATCTCCTGGGCCGCAGTGCGGCTGTAGATGTACCAGACCGAGGCCTCACCAGCGCGCTTGGCACCCTCGCCGCCCTCGAAGCGGGCGATGTAGTCCTCGAGGGTGTCCCGCTCCCGGGCCAGGCGCATGTCGAGGTCCTTCCCGAAGTAGTGGATCTCCTTCAGCTCGGGCACGAAGATCTCTGGGTGCTGGCCCAGGTAGTCGTTCATCGCGGTGGTGCCGCACTTGGCGGCGCCGACGATGAAGAAGTCCGGCTTGCGCATTGGGTCTCCGGCGGCTCACTCGGCGGGCCGAGTATCGCGAGGCAATCACCCGGGCAACGCAGCGCCCAGCAGGCCGAGAGGCACCCCAGCGGTGGGTGTTGCATCCCGAAAGGATCCGCCTTGCTCGCCCTGAGGGCCCACGATAGCGAGCCCCCGCCCGACGGCCCGAGGACCGAGCATGAACCCTGGCCCTGCCCCCAAGGCCTGCATTCTCTGCGGCAGCTCAGAGGCCAGCCCCCTGTTCGTCAAAGCCGGCTACCAGCTGGTGCGCTGCGACGGTTGCCAGCTGGTCTACGTGGCCAACCCGCCCAGCGCCGAAGAGCTCGCCCAAATCTACTCTTTCGAGTCCGGCTACCACAGCCAGCTCGACACCAAGCGGCTCGACCGCCACCACACCCGCGAGGCTCGCGAACACCACGCCATCATCAGCGAGCAGCTCCCTCCGGGCCGGCTGCTTGACATCGGCTGCTCGGTGGGCCACTACCTGCGGGTCGCGCGCGGGGCGGGCTGGGACGCCGCGGGCCTCGAGTTTTCGCCCGACACCTCGGAGATCGCCCGTCGGGATCACGGCCTGGAGGTGATCACGGGCACCCTCGAAGACCGCCCATACCCGGCCTCCAGCTTCGACCTGGTCACCCTCTGGGACGTGATCGAGCACGTACCCGACCCGCTGCGCACCATGGGCTCGGTCCACGAGCTGCTGAAGCCCGGTGGCATGGTGGCCATCACCACCCCCAACATCGACGGGCTCTTCCCGCGCAGCTCCTACCCCATCGCGAGGCTCATCCGTCACTGGCCTCACCCGGAGCCACCCCACCACCTCTACCAGTTCTCCAAGCACACCCTCGAGCTCTTGCTGCAGCGAGCCGGCTTCGAGCTGGTGTGCGTGATCGACCAGCGCATCCGTCTCAGCTACAGCTTCGGCGGGCTGCGAGGCCACGCTCGCCGACCCTACCGCCTGCCCTACACCGCGCTGTTCGCCCCCGTCGCCTGGGTGGGCCCCTTGCTGGCCCAAGGTGACACCATGGTGGTGCTCGCTCGGCGGACCGACAGGAAGGACCCATGATCTCCCACCACCACAAGTGTGTCTTCGTCCACGTGCCCAAGGTCGCGGGCCAGAGCATCGAGCACGTCTTCCTGGGGCTGCTCGACCTGAGCTGGGAATGCCGCGCCCCCCTGCTGCTGCGCTCGAACGACCGGCCCGAGCTCGGCCCCCCCGCCCTGGCC
>CAZHIK010001173.1:0-3025 GCA_964532635.1 uncultured Enterobacterales bacterium | reverse complement strand
CGGCGGCTGTGACTGCGCCACGGGTGGTTCGGCCGCCGGCGGCCTCCTGGGCCTGCTGGCTCTGCTCGAGATGGTCGTAGGGCGTCGGCGGGAGTAGCGCCGCTACGCCCTGATCCTCGCCCTCTCCCCCCCGGGGAGAGGGTGCCCTCTGGGCGGGTGAGGGGGTAGCGAGATCGGCCAACAAGCACGATAATCGCTGCCAGAGGCCTCTCCAATGACCCTTCGCGCCCACGCTCTCCTGCTCGTTCCCGTCCTGAACGGATGCGGTGAGGTGGGACCAGGACGCAGCGACACCGCCTCCCCCACCTGCGCCGAAGGCTACTTCCCGGACCGAGGCCAGTGCGTCCCCGAGGCCTGCGGGACGGGCGCCTGGGGAGCCCTCGAGGTGGACGACGCCACCGTGTACGTGGACATCGAAGCACCCGATGGCGGCGACGGCACGGCGGTGGCACCGCTGCGCAGCATCCAGACCGCCCTGGACCTGGCCGGCGGCGGTGGCGGAGGGCTCGTCGCGGTAGCCGCAGGCAGCTATCCGGAGACCCTGCTGCTGACCTGGGACCACGCCGGGGTGAACCTGGCCGGGCGCTGCCGGGAGCTGGTCACCATCGACGCCAGCGTGGGGGACGCACAGACGCCAGGGATCGACATCGACGCCGTGTTCAGTGAGGTACAGGTCTCGGGCGTGAGCGTGGTGGGCTCGAGCTTCACCGGCGTCCAGGTGCGCTCGGGGAGCACGCGGCTGACGGAGATGCGGGTGGCGAAGAGCGCGTACGTGGGGATCGGGGTGTACCGGGGCAACAACATGGCGACCACCAACCTGGTGGTGGATGGTTGTGAGATCGTGGGCAACCACAGGCTGGGGATCGGGGTCGCCGACATCACCACCGAGGTCACGCTGGTGGACACCGTGATCCGAGACAGCCTGCCGGACCAGGATGGCAACGTCGGCTTCGGTGCCTACGTGGGGAACGGCGCGGCAATGTGGGCCGAGGGCTGCGAGCTGGTGGGAAACACGGCGGTGGGGATCATGGCCGACGACCCGGGCACCGCGGTCACGCTGGTGGACACGATGATCAGGGACACCCGGCCCGAGGCCAACGGCACCTACGGAGACGGCGTCGAGGTAGTGGACGGTGCGAGCTTGCTGGCCACCGACTGCTCGATCATCGGCAACACCGAGATGGGGATGCAGATCGCCGACCCGGGGACCGAGGTCACCCTGGTCTCCACGACCATTCGAAACACCCAGCCCAACGAGACCGGCGAGTACGGCTACGGCATCGAGGTCCAGGGTGGCGCGAGCCTGTTGGCTCGAGGCTGCCAGCTGACGGACAACACCTGGGTTGGGATCGGGATCCGTGGCGAGGACAGCGAAGTCATACTGCTGGAGACCGAGATTCGGGACACCAAGCCCAGCGAAGGCGGCGAGGGCGGCTATGGCATCGAGGTCCAGGCCGGGGGTTTGCTCCGAGCGGAGCACTGTGCACTGGTGGGCAACACCAGCCTGAGCATCAAGGCCAGTGGCCAAGGCGCACTGGTCACGCTCGAGGACTCCGCGGTCCGGGACACCCGCCCTGGGGGGATCACGAACGCCGGGCCGGGCATCCTGGCGAGTGGTGGCGCCTCACTGCGGGCCAAACGCTGCGAGATCAGCGACAACAGTGGTGCCGGGATCATGGTCGCCGAGCCAACCACCGAGGCCCTGCTGCTGGATTCGACGATCCGCGACACTCTGCCCAACGAAGCCGGAGAGTACGGACAAGGGGTCGAAGTACAGCTCGGCGCGGAGCTCGTTGTCGACAGCTGCGAGCTGACCGGCAACACGGCAGCCGGCATCGCCGCCACCGATCCGGGCACTCTGGCGACTCTTCGCGACAGCTCCATCACCAACACCGCGTCCGGCTACGGCTCCAAGGGGGCGACGGCCGTTGGGCTCTCGACACAATACGGCGCCAACGTGTCCGCCTCGGGCCTCCTCGTGCGCGACACCAACGGCCCTGGCCTGTACGCCGTGTTCGACCGCGCCCGGATCACCTGCACCCACTGCTCCCTGGTCGACAACAGCTTCGCGGGTGCTGTGGCCATCGATGACGGTGGCCTCGAGCTGCGCTCCTCCATCATCTCGGGTACCACCGAGAGCACCAACCTGGGCGGCGGCGTCGGAGTGTTCGCTGCGCCGGGTAGGGAGTTGTTCCCACCCTTCCTGCTCGTCACCGACACCACCATCTCCGACAACCTCGTGGCCGGAGCCTGGATGCAGGGGGACGGTGCCTATCGCTTCGAGGGCGTCACCGTCACGGGTAGCATCGGCATGGACCATGGCGCCACCACCCGCTGCGGTGACGGCGTGTACGCGGCGGATACCGCCGCCTGGGACGGCCACGCGGGCCTGTCCATCCAGGACTGCACGCTCACGGGCAACCAGGGCGCGGGGTTGTTCCTCGATGACGCGTCGGCCAGGCTCGACGGGAACAGCTGGTCGGACAACGATCCAGACCTGCTGGTGCAAGGTGATTCGTGTCTGTCCCTCAGCGAGGACTGGGACGATGCACCGACCAGCGAGGTCTGCCCGACCTGGCACCAGCCCACATGTGAGTTCGAGTTTCGCTTGAACCTCATGGCCCCGGACGTCGAACCCGGGATGCCGCCGCCGCCTGACTCAATCGCCCCCCCGTTGCGCCTCGTGACCAGTTCCGCAGCGCCGAGGGCGCCGTACCCCTCGCCTCTGCTGCGGTTCGAGGTTCGCTACTGACCCCCGCCGATCAGGTGGGTGGGTGGCTGTCCGACCGCTCGAGCGGCGTCGCTCTGTCCCTGGATTCGCCTTCGACACACGCCCTCCGACCATCAAAAAAGCCGGCCATTCGGCCCGTAGTTGCGTCGCGGTGCTGTCGCAATCCCGACTGTCTTCTGGGTGCCGCCGACCGCGCGCCAAGTACCTCGGTGGCTATCGAGATTCGCCTTCAGCGCTTGCGTCTGGATTCGCCTCCCACCCACGCCCTCCGACCATCAAAAAAGCCGGCCATTC
>CAZHIK010001172.1:0-3031 GCA_964532635.1 uncultured Enterobacterales bacterium | reverse complement strand
CGTGGCCCTCACCCTCGCCTTGGTCACCCTGGCGGCGCTGGTGCTCAACGCGGGCCTGTTCTGGCTCATCATGCGTCAGGCCCAGCAGGAGGGCCGCGTCGCCATGGCCGAACAGTTGGCCTCCTACGTGGCGGTGGCGCTGGAGTCCGAAGCGCGTGCCAGCCCAGAAGAGCCCCACTATCGGCAGGTCCTGGGGCGCTTCCAGGTCCAGGACCTGGACGTCACGGAGCTGTACGTGGTGAGCCAGGGCCTCGAGCCCTTGGCTTCGGTGCGGGGCAAGCCACCTCGCACGCTCGATGTCGGCTTCCGCACCGCATTCTTCAGCCGCAAGCCCCACACGGTGGTCCAGGACAGGCTCAGCGCGCGACCGCTCGCCGTGGTCACCTGGCCGGTGTCTCCGGTGGGGCCCCCGGTGGCTGCGCTGCGTGTGGTCATGCCCATGAGCGGGGGATCCCTGCTCGAGTCCCAGCCCATCTTCCTGCTCGTGTACGTGCTCTCCACAGGGCTCGTGATCACCCTGGCTGGCTACGTGCTGTTGCGCCGCAGGTTGGTGGTGCCCATCCAGGAGCTGCGCAAGGGCACGGCGCAGATCGCGGCGGGTGACTTCGAGCACCGCGTCGAGGTTGACGCGGCGGCGGAGCTGGTGGCCCTCACCGAGTCACTCAACCACCTCGCGACCTCTCTGCAGACCTATCGTCATCGTACTCGCGACCAGGTGGAGCGCCTCGAGGAAGCCAACCGTGCACTGGCGCAGGCCCAGGAAGACCTGATCCGATCCGCGCGTCTGGCCAGTGTGGGTCAGCTGGCCGCGGGTATCGCCCACGAAGTGGGCAACCCCTTGGCCGCGGTGGTCGGCTACGTCGACCTGCTCCAGGCCGAGTGGGCCGAGGTGCCTGCAGACTCCTCCGAGCTGTCCCGTGATCTGCTCGAGCGCACCGGACGGGAGTTGGACCGCATCCACCACATCCTGCGAGACCTCATCGACTACGCGCGCCCATCCCATGAAGGCCAGGGCCTGGCGGATGTGGAGCAGACCCTCCACGAAACCCTCTCCACCTTGGGCTACCAACCAGGCTTCAGGGATCTCGAGGTGGAGATGGAGCTGGCGTCGGTGCTGCCGCCTGTGGCCATCCCACCCGGCAGGCTCCACCAGGTGCTGGTCAACCTGCTGCTCAACGCAGCCGACGCCATGGAGGGGCACGGCAGCCTCGAGATCCGCGCGCGGCCCTCCGACGGCGGCGTGACCCTCACGGTCCACGACAGCGGTCCGGGGCTCTCTCCCGAGGTCATGGAGCACCTCTTCGAGCCCTTCTTCACCACCAAGCCTCCCGGTAGCGGCGTCGGCCTCGGCCTGGCCACCAGCCAGTCCATCGTGCGCAGCATGGGCGGAGAGCTGAGCGCCGCCAACCACCCCGATGGCGGTGCTATCTTCGAGCTGCTGCTACCGGTGAGTCCGGTGGAACCCGGGACCGCGACCGCCCAGAAGGATCGCAGTCCGGGCCAGGGCTCGCCACCGTAGCGGGGGAAGGGTAGACTTCAGCCGTGACCGAGAGCCAAGCCGCCATATGTCGCATCGAGCTCCCCACCCACAACGAGGTGGAGGTTGTTCGGCGTCGCTTCGAGGGTACCGAGGGCCCTACCGTGGCCCTGGTCGCCGGGATCCGCGGTGACACACCGGAAGGTGTGCGCGTGCTGTTCGAGGTCACCCGGCTGCTTCGCCAGCTACCCACGCTCCATGGCCGGGTGGACATCTACCCCTGCGCCAATCCCCTGGCGTCCTATGCGGGTGTGCAGCGCTGGCCCTTCTTCGAGCTCGATCTCAACCGTCGCTTCCCTGGCCGCGAGCACGGCCACCCGCCCGATCGGGTGGCCTACGAGCTGGTGCGTCACATCCGGGAAGCCGACGTGGTCATCGAGGTGCGGGGTGCCTACCGTGCGTTCCGCGAGATCTGCCAGGCCCACGTGCGCAGGGACGTGCAGGCCGCCCAGGAGCTGGCGGTCCACGCCAACGTCGAGGTGGTCTGGATACGCACCCCTGGCACCATGGCGCCCACAACCTTCGCGGCGCAGTTCCCCACCGTGATGGTGCTCGAGGGTGGCGCGGGCAACCGCCTGAGCGATGGCGTGAGCGCCGAGATGACCGCTGGCGTGATGAACGTGCTGGCCAACCTCGGGGTGGTGGACGAACAGGCTGTGCCGGTCCACTGGGCCGCCATCCACCGGCCTCGGGTAGTGACCGACGAGGAAGTGATCCGGGTTCGGGCCGACATGGGCGGGGTCTTCATGCCCATCGTCGAGGCGGGCGCCACCGTGACACGCTCGGAGCAACTGGGCACCGTGGTGGACCCTGTCCACGCTCGGATACTGCAGCGCATCGAGGCTCCGGTCCAGGGTCAGGTGCTGGCGATCCGTGAACAGCCCTCCGTCCACCCGGGCAGCCTCGTTGCCCGCGTGGTCGCTGACAGCTGAGGACAACGTGGTCGAAGACATCTACACCATCCAGGTCCCCTTTCGCGGCACCTATCGGCTGCAGCGCCTCCGCTTCGGCCGCGGCAGCCCCCACCTGGTGGTGGTGGGCGGGCTCCATGGCAACGAGCTGAACTCGGTCTACGCCCTCAACCTGTTGGCTGCGACGCTGCGAGCACAGGCGCCGACGGGCACCGTCGATCTGATCCCCATGGCCAACGCCTTCGGCATCGAAGAAGGCCGCAAGCTCGGGCCCTTCGACGACCAGGATCTCAACCGCTCCTTTCCGGGTGATCCCGACGGCACGGCCATGCAGCGTGTGGCCTCCGCCCTGTTCGAGGCCACCTGTGCCGATGTCTGCGTCGATCTGCACTCCGGCTCCGCCCTGGTCGAGGAGATGCCCCAGGTGCGGCTCTCTCCGGAAGGCCAGGAGCTCGAGCTGGCGCGCTCCATGGGGCTGCCCCTGGTTTGGCGCCGCGCTGTGCGTCCAGGGGATGCCACCCAGCTCGTCGATGCCTGGCGCGCCGCGGGTGTTCTACACGGGCAGCCACATCAAATACGACTA
>CAZHIK010001171.1:0-3031 GCA_964532635.1 uncultured Enterobacterales bacterium | reverse complement strand
CCCCAGCTTCGCCAACAGCTTCGACGATCGAGCCATCAACGAGATCTCACTGGATGTCCGCTGGGAGGTGGATCCCGCCACCAACGAAGACCTGCTCCGCCCAGGCCCGGTGGGCGAGTACATCGAGGTCGTCGACTACGATCCCGCCAGTGGCTTGTTCTACCCGCCGGTGGATCTCGACGACCCTCACCTGCTGGCCCAGGACGGCCTGGCCCCCTCCGTGGGCAATCCCATGTTCCACCAGCAGATGGTCTACGCGGTGGCCATGAGCACCATCGAGCGCTTCGAGCAGGCGCTGGGCCGCGCAGCGCTCTGGGCGCCACGGGTCACCCGGGACGCCAAGGGGAAGTTCCTGAACGACGAGTTCGTGCGCCAGCTCCGCATCTACCCCCACGCCCTGCGGGACTCGAACGCCTACTACAGCCACCGCAAGCTGGCGCTGCTGTTCGGCTACTTCGAGGCTCCCGGGGCGGGCAGCGGGCACGTCGCGGGCAACGTGATCTTCACCTGCCTGTCCCACGACGTGATCGCCCACGAGACCGCCCACGCCTTGCTCGATGGCGTGCACCGCCGCTTCAAGGAGCCCACCAATCCCGACTCCCTCGCGCTGCACGAAGCCTTCGCGGACATCGTCGCCCTGTTCCTGCATTTCTCCCACAGCAAGGTCTTGAAGCACCAGCTCGCGCGCACCCGCGGCGATCTGTCGGCCGAGAGCCTGATGAGCAAGCTGGCCTGGCAGCTCGGCCAGGCCACGGGAAGGCGGGGCGCCCTGCGGGACGCGCTGGGTTCGGTGGACAAAGATGGCGCCTGGCGCCCGGAAGAGCCGGATGCCAAGACCCTGGCGCGCACTCGGCAGGCCCACGCCCGAGGCTCCATCCTGGTGGCGGCGGTGTTCGAGGCCTTCCTGATGATCTACCGGGAGCGCACCGCCGACCTGATGCGCATCGCCACGGGGGGTACCGGAGTCCCGCCGGCCGGCGCCCTGCACCCGGACCTGGTGGCCAGGCTGGCCAAGGAAGCCTCCAAGGCCGCCGGTCACGTGCTCGAGATCTGCATCCGCGCCCTTGACTACGTGCCTCCGGTGGACGTGACCTTCGGCGACTACCTCCGCGCGCTGATCACGGCCGACTTCGACCTCCAGCCCGAAGATCGTCGCGGCTACCGCGTGGCCTTCATCGATGCCTGCCGCAAGCGCGGCATCCACCCCCACGGGATGCGGAGCCTCTGCCAGGAGTCCATGCTGTGGCCGTCCTGCGAAGAAATCCAGATGGACCTGCGACCTTCGGAGCTACCCGAGTGTGTCAGCGAGACCCTGCAGGTAGCCCAGGAGGCCGTAGAGCCGGAGCTCGAACTGGGGCGCGCGGTGGAACGCAGCTGCCGGGTCCGCACCCGCGAGGAGCGCAAGGCCGCCGTGCAGGCGCTCTTCTCCCCCAAGCTGGACGATCGTTGGCACGACATGGCCCGTAGACACTGGGCACGGGTCGCCACTCGCCGGAAAAAGAAGAAGGAGAGGCTGTCCCTGCCGACCCGGCGACGCGGCCTTCGCCCCCCGCTGCTGCCCCCACCGGACGGCCCGCCTCCCAAGCCCAACCACCAGAGCGGTATCACCAACCCCTGGTTCCTCCAGTGGGACCTCGAGCACGATCGCAAGGCCATCTGGCTCCGTCAGGAGTTCAACGCGGGGATCCTGCACGCCTGGCTGGTGCACGGCCCAGGCGCCTGCTTCCTCGAGCCCCTGGGCCTGCGGGTGGACGAGGATCCCCCCCCCAGCGTGTACCGGTCCGGCACGCACCCCAGCGTGGAGGTCCACGCCGTGCGCCCCGCCCTGCGGCGCACACCGCTGGGCAACCTCAAGTCGGAGCTCGTGGTGGAGATCACCCAGCGCCGACGGGGCTGGCTGAACCCCGCCAAGCAACACCGGATCGACACGGGTCTCGAGAAGATCCCCGACGGGGACAGAGGGGACTTCCGCTTCCGTCGCGGCTGCTCGGTGCTCATCGATCCGACCACCATGGAGATCCGCCGCGTCATCCGCACCCGCGGCGACATCCTGGACGACACAGAGCTGGACCGGATGCGACTTTTCCTACTGGGCGACCAGAGCTCGCCCACGGACGCCTACCACTCGGAGTTCCTCGCTGGCGACCACGAGATCGTGGCCCGCCTCCACGCCTGCAATCCCTCGGTGCAGCCATGACCCGCCTCTCCGCCCCAGCCTCCGGCGTCACCGTCCGCATGTATCGATCCGGCCACGGCGACTGCTTCCTGCTGGCGTTCCCCGACGGCCAGGGAGGGACGACCTACGCTCTGATCGACTGTGGCTACACCCCTGGCTCCTTCCCGCCCACATTCCACATGAAGGACGTCCTGGACGACCTCCGGAACGCCACCGGCGGACACATCCACCTGGTGATCGTCACCCACGAGCACCGCGACCACGTCAACGGCTTCGGCACCCGAGACAGCCAGGATCGCATGTTCGCCGACATCACCATCGACCGCCTCTGGCTGGCCTGGACCGAAGACGGCCAGGACTCCTTCGCCAACGAGCTGCGGGTCAAGCACAAGGACACGCTGCTCGAGATCGCCGAGCTGCGATCGCTCCTGGGCGCCTCGTCCGATCCCGACGACAAGTCGCTGGCAGACAGCATCGGAGAGATCCTGGACCTCGAGCTGGAGCTGCCGCCGGGCCTGCTGGGGACTCTGGGCATGCAAGCCATCAGCAACAAGGAGGCACTGCAGAAGCTCCGGATCGCCGCGGGCGCACCCGACTTCCTGCGACCGGACGAGCCCCCTCGGGTGGTGCCCGGGACCGCAGGGGTGCTGGCCTACACCCTGGGTCCGCCCAGGAACGAGCTCCTGCTGAAGTCCATGGACCCCGAGGAGGGCGAGGGCTTCCACCGGGATCCGGACGACCACGACCACAGCGACTTCGCCGCCGCGGCCCGCGCCGCGGCCGGGCGGGAGGTCGACCCCACACGCCTCGACGCCCATCGCCCCTTCTCACGCCGTTACGGCATCACCCCGAACG
>CAZHIK010001170.1:0-3033 GCA_964532635.1 uncultured Enterobacterales bacterium | reverse complement strand
CGCGCGGAGCGATACATTCGACCCGGTCACTTTCCCTGCGTCGAAAAACTAGCGCTCAATCCCATCCACCATCATCACAAACCCCGCATCCCCGCGATTGACCACGTGGACGTAGATGGGTCGATCCGGATCGAGTCCTTCCACACCCCAGCTGGCAGTGGCGCTCGAGCTACCCCAGCTCAACTCGGGGGCCACGACGAGGTCCGTCGTCACGCTGCTGGTGCCGTCGTCGTGGTGCTCGTAGAGGACCGGCTCTCCGGCTCGCACCAGCAGCAGCGGGTCCCAGTCCATGGGATCGCTCGCCATCTCTCCACTCAGTCCCACCAGGGAAGCCTGGAGCTCGAGCCCATCGCTCCCCGGCGGCGCCCAGGCCTGGACGTAGGCGGTGCCCAGCGCGGTGCTCTCGCCCTCGAGCACCACCTCGAGCCGGGTGTTCCACATCGCCTCGGCGGCACCGCCCACCACCAAGTAGGCGTCCGCGGCCGTCAGGCCCTCGAGGCTGCGGGCGCGCACCGTCTCGAACAGACCCCGCGCCTCGAACAGGGCCCGGACCCCATCGACCTGCTCTCCCAGCCCCTCGGCCTGCATGGTCTCGAGGAACAGCGCCCCCCAGCGGTGGAAGCTGTGGTCCAGCTCCGGCTCGACGTTGGCATCGAGGGTCAGCAGTAGCAGCCTCACGAACGCCGCGCGCTCGACGCCCGCCGCCTGCAGCAGCTCCCAGGCGTCCCACTGGGCAGCGGCGACCACCATGCCGTCGAAGGGCCCGATGCCGCCCATGTTCTCGGGGTAGACGTCGTCGTTGTCCAGGTCGCGGGCGTAGCCGCCGGTGGCGGAGACCTGGTCGATGTAATCGAACAGCGCGGTTCGTCCGGATGTCAGCGCCACCAGGGTCTCGGTCACCCCCTGCTCGAGGCTGGGGGTCAGGTTGTTCAGCCCGTACTCATCCGCGCCCACGTGGTGCTGCAAGCCCCCCACCGACCAGGTCACCACGTGACCCAGCTCGTGGTAGACGGTCTCGCCGTCGTAGGCGAAGTCGGCCTGGGGCCCCTGACCGAAGGCCAACACGTCGCCGGGGACGTCCAGCAGACCCGCGAAGCCGTCCATGCCCTGGGCCAACATGTCGGCGCTGAGGTGGAAGGCCTGGGCGGAGGGCTCGAGGGGTCTGTCCTCGCCCGTGACCGGGGGACGGTAGTTGGCCACCAGCGTCAGCGGCACCGGCTCCCCGTCCACCTCGTGCACCACCGGCAGCCGCTCGTAGAGCCCTACCTCGGGATCCACGATGATCCCGTACATGCGGGCGGCGTGGTGGTACAGGCTCACCTCGGCATGCACGTCCTCGACATCCGGCTCCCCCGCCACCGCCGCGTCCCAGTCTTCGTAGACGAAGTCGCCATGCTCGTCCTTGTTCGCCCGCTGGCGCAGGGTGCAGATGCGGGCCACGCCCATGCCCATCAGCATGGTGGTCTCCCCCTCATCCACGCAGCTGACCACCCGCAGCGGCCGCACCCCGGCGGCGTCCTCGGCGCTGGTCAGCACGCCGCCCTGATCCTCCGCCACCCAGGGCAGCACCACGTCGATGGGCTCGGGGGTGGCCACCGGGTTGATGGTGAAGACCCGCGCCGCGTCCGGGCCGAGATCGACGGGGACGCTGTCCCCGGTGTCGGCGGGGGGCGTACAGGCGGCCAACACCAGCAGGAGAGGGACGAATCGGAGCATGGGGTTCCTCCGCGAGATCAGTGGGAGGCCCCGCAGGCCTGTCAACCTCTCGATCTCACACCAGCCCGAAGCCGCGCGCCAGCTGGAACAGCCCCAGCCCCACCACCAGGCCTGCCAGGCCGAGCCGCTTGCCACGCCCGGTGGTGACCTTCACCCCCATGGCGAGGGCGACCAGCCCCGCCAGGACAGCGATGGCACCCCCAGGCACGGCCACGTAGTCAAGGTGGCTGGCCTCCACGACCTGGCCGTTCACCGTCTGGCTGCTCGAGCTGGAGAACGAGAGGAAGAAGGGGATGATGGCCGCCCCCAGGCCGATCTTGCCGATCATGGGCAGCAGGGGGCGCAGGGCCTCCAGCTCCTGGTCGATCTCGGTGTCCGTCATCAGGTAGCTCCGGCGTTCATGTTGCAGGAGGAAGCATAGAGATGAGCGCCCCCCGGATCAATCCCCGCCTCAGTGCGCGATCCCCAGGAAGCTGCTCAGCGAAGGCAGCAGGTCCACCGCCCAGTGGGCCAGCACCAGGTGTGGCAGAGAGCGCCAGCGGTCCCAGGCCCAGCCGAAGATCACGCCGACGATGAACACCGGCAGGCCTGTGCCCAGCAGCACCGAGCCCAGGTCCCCAGCGCTGCCCTCCACCCCGCTGGAAAGCAGGTAGCGGGTGGGCAGGTGCCACAGGGCGAAGAGCAGCGAGGCCAGCAGGATGGCCGGAATCCGGCCCAGGGTGGCCTCGAGGCGGGTCTGCAGCAGCCCCCGGAACACGATCTCCTCGGGCAGGGCGGCGCACAACAGGGGCACGACCACTGCCGCACCGATCAGCGCCAACATGCCACCGTCCTGGCGCCCGATGGCCTGCTGAATGGCCGCGATGTGGCCCAGGTTGGGAACCACCGCCAGGGCCGCCACCACCGCCAGGGTGAAGACCGTTGCCACCCGCCATCGCCAGGCGGGCAGCAGGTCCCCGGGGGTGTAGCCCTGGCGCCAGAGGATGATCAGGGGCAGCGCCAGCAGGGCTCCCAGCTTGAAGACCGACAGGTACCAGAGATCGTCGGTGAACTTCACCGAGCTCAGCAGCGGCAGGGGGAAAGCGCGGATCAGCAGCCCGATGACCACCGCGAGCCCGGCGTAGCCGAGTGCAAAGCCGGTCCACAGGCGCGCCTCGTGACCCGGGCGATCGATGCGCAGCTCCACCGCGGGGACGCGCTGCCAGGTGAGCCAGCTCCACAGGCGCCTCATGGGGATCCTCCTTCGACAGCGACGCTACACGCCTCCGAGGACCCCTATTGCGTGCGCCCGAGCCGTCGCGACTCACTCCTGGACCG
>CAZHIK010001169.1:0-3038 GCA_964532635.1 uncultured Enterobacterales bacterium | reverse complement strand
CATCATCACCGGTGGCATCCTGGCCATGATGCCCTCCGGCATCATGAACACCTTCCAGAAGCTGAAGATCGGCGACTTCAACCTGTTGGGCCTGGTCCTGCTGATGGCCTTCATGTTCGGAGTGGTCGCCTTCATCACCTGGATCGAACGAGCGCAACGGCGCGTACCCATCCAGTACGCCAAGCGTGTGGTGGGTCGAAAGGTCTACGGCGGTCAGGCCACACACCTGCCGCTGAAGATCAACATCTCCGGCGTCATCCCGCCCATCTTCGCCAGCGCCGTGATGATGTTCCCATCCACCATCGGGAGCTTCTATCCGCACCCCATCGTGCAGAGCATCGGCGCCCTGTTCGTCCCGGGTCGCTGGGTCTACTTCGTTGTCTACGTGGCGATGATCGTGTTCTTCGCCTACTTCTACACCGCGGTGACCTTCAACCCGCTGGATGTGGCTGACAACCTGCGGCGCCACGGTGGCTACGTCCCGGGCATTCGTCCCGGCAAGCAGACGGCCGACTACATCGACTACCTGCTCACCCGGCTCACCGCTGCGGGCGCGGCCTACCTCGCCGCGGTCTGCGTGCTGCCCACCCTGCTCATCACCGAGTACGGCATCCCGTTCTACTTCGGCGGCACCAGCCTGATCATCGCGGTCGGCGTCACCCTCGATCTCGTGTCACAGATCGAGGCACATCTGCTGACCCACCACTACGACGGCGTTATCGGCTCCAAGAAGCAACGCTCCCGCCGTCGTCGCAGGGGCTTCGAGGACAGCTAGGCTCCTCGAACCCACGGCTGCCGCGGGTGACAGGAGGACAGCATGTTCGTGATCATCTTCGGCGGCCCCGGCGCAGGCAAGGGCACGCAGGCCGCGCGCATCGTCGCAGCCCATCCCATCCCCCAGGTCTCCACGGGCGACATCTTCCGCAAGAACCTGCGCGAGGGTACCGCCCTGGGGCTCGAGGCCAAGGGCTACATGGAGGCCGGTGAGCTGGTTCCCGACGAGCTGGTCTCCCGCATCGCGGCGGATCGCCTGGCTCAGGACGACTGCACCGACGGTGCCTTGCTCGATGGCTTCCCGCGCTCCATTCCGCAGGCCCAGTTCCTGGATGCCTGGCTGGCCGAGCGTGGTCAGAAGGTCGGCCTCGTGGTTCACCTGGTGGTCCCCGACGAGGTCATCATCGAGCGCATGGGCGGCCGTCGCACCTGCACGAACTGTGGCGCCACCTACCACCTGGTCGTGAGCCCCACCAAGGCCGAAGGCATCTGCGATCGCTGCGGCAGTGACGTCATCCAGCGGGCTGACGACAACGAAGCCACGGTGCGCACGCGGCTGGCCAACTACCACGAGCAGACCAGCCCCATCGTTGGTCACTACCGCACCCAGGGCGTGGTGGCGGACATCGACGGCGTCGGCTCCATCGACGGCATCAGCGAGGCTGTGCTCGCGGCGATCGGCGCGGCCTTCTAGGTCCTCCATGCTCCGGCTCAAGGCTCCCTGGGAGCTCGACATGATGCGCACCTCCGGGCGCAAGCTCGCCGAGGTGGTGGCGCTGCTGCAGGAAGCCATCCAGCCGGGCATGAGCCGCAGGGAGCTGGACGCCATCGGCGAGGCCGCCATCCGGGAGCGGGGGGGCGTGCCCTCGTTCCTGGGCTACCGAGCCGGTGGAAACCGACCCTACCCGGCCAGTCTGTGCATCTCCGTGAACCACGAGGTGGTCCACGGGATCCCCGACGAACGGCTGTTCGCGGAGGGTGATGTGGTCTCCATCGACCTGGGGCTGCACTATGGCGGCTACCACGCCGACAGAGCCTTCACAGTCGCGTTGGGAAGGCATGATCCGAAGACGCAGGATCTGCTTGACGCCACAAGGGCGAGCTTGTATATGGCCATCGCCCAAGCGGTGCCTGGGAACCGGACCGGCGACATCGGCCATGCTGTCGAGTGCCACGTCGAAGCGTGTGGCTACAGCGTCATCCGAGACTACGTCGGCCACGGGATCGGCAAGAACCTCCACGAGGAACCTGCCGTCCCGAACCACGGTCCCCCCCGCATCGGCGTCTTTCTACGAACAGGCCTCTGCATCGCCATCGAGCCCATGGTGTCCATGGGCTCCCACAGGACCAAGGTGGAGAGGAATGGCTGGACTGTGGTCACCCGCGACGGGTGCACCGCGGCCCACTTCGAACACACGATAGCGATTACCGAAGTGGGTCCAGAGATTCTCACAACGATCGACTGACATCGCTGGAACCGAATCCGATGAACCGGCCGAGCCGGCGAGGAGTGAGAGACATGAAGGTCAAGGCCTCAGTGAAGAAAATGTGCGAGAAGTGCCGCATCATCAAGCGGCGCGGCGTCGTACGCGTCATCTGCAGCAACCCAAAGCACAAGCAGCGTCAGGGCTAGGGAGAACACCATGGCTCGTATCGAAGGTGTCGACCTTCCACGGCAGAAGCGCGTCGAGATCGCGCTCACCTACATCTTTGGCATCGGCCGCACCACGGCCCACAAGATCCTCGACGACGCACAGGTGGACTACGGCATCCGTGTCCAGGACCTGAGCGATGTCGAGGTCGCCCGCATTCGCGACGTCATCCAGCGCAAGCACAAGGTGGAAGGTGACCTCCGCAAGGAAGTCTCCATGAACATCAAGCGCCTGATCGACATCAACTGCTACCGCGGCATTCGCCACAAGCGCGGCATGCCCGTCCGCGGCCAGCGGACCCACACCAACGCACGCACCCGCAAGGGCCCGCGTCGCACCGCCGCCAAGAAGCGCTAGTAGTAGGAGATCACCATGGCTCGCCCCAAGAAGAGCGCTCGTCGCGTCAAGAAGAACATCCCCCACGGCGTGGTTCACATCCAGGCCACCTTCAACAACACCATCGTGACCATCACGGACGCCAGCGGCAACACCGTGTCCTGGTCCAGCGCCGGTGTGAAGGGCTTCAAGGGCTCCCGCAAGTCCACCCCCTTCGCCGCCCAGTTGGTGGCCGAGGATGCCGTCAAGAAGGCCATGGAGCATGGCATGAAGACC
>CAZHIK010001168.1:0-3042 GCA_964532635.1 uncultured Enterobacterales bacterium | reverse complement strand
GATGAGCGTGCTCGAGCGCACCCGGGAGTTCGGGGTGATGCTCTCGCTGGGTATGAAGCCCCGCCAGATCGCCTGGCTGGTGCTCCTCGAGGGCATGGTGCTGGGGTTGCTCGGCGCCATCGTCGGCCTGCTCGTCGGCCTGGCGCTGTCCTGGCCCGCTGTCCACTACGGCATCGACTACTCGAGCTTCATGGGCACCGAGACCATGGAGAGCGGCGGGATCATCATGAGCACTCAGGTCTACGGCGAGTGGGACCCGCTGCGCATGGCGATCTTCTTCACCGGCGCGGTGTTCTTCTGCCTCTGCGCCGCCGTCTACCCCGCCTGGAGCATCAGCAAGCTCCGCCCCGTCGTCGCCCTGCGGCATCATTAGCAAAGGGAGTCACCATGGCTATCGTGAGCGTTCGCGGCTTGACCCGCGAGTACCAGCAGGGGACCCACACCGTGCATGCCCTCGACGGCGTCGATCTGGACATCGATCCAGGAGAGTTCACGGTGCTGATGGGGCCCTCGGGCTCCGGCAAGACCACCCTGCTCAACATGATCGGCGCCCTGGACGAGCCCACTTCGGGCAAGGTCACCGTCGACGGTCAGGAGCTTGGGGCCATGTCCAGCGGTGCGCGCTCGGACCTGCGCCTCGAGCGGCTGGGCTTCGTGTTCCAGAGCTACAACCTCATTCCTGTCTTGAGCGCCTACGAAAACGCCGAGTTCGTGCTGATGCTGCGCGGGGTGGCCCCGGCCGAGCGCAAGCAGCGGGTGATGAAGACCCTGGCGGATGTGGGCCTGGCGGGCATGGAAGGGCGCCGACCCAACGAGCTGAGCGGCGGCCAGCAGCAGCGCGTGGCCGTGGCTCGGGCCATCGTGGGCAAGCCGGCTCTGGTGCTGGCCGACGAGCCCACCGCCAACCTGGACTCCACCACCAGCGGCGAGCTGATCGAGCTGATGAAGCAGCTCAACGACGAGCACGGCATCACCTTCGTCTTCGCCACCCACGATCCCAACGTGATGGCGGCGGCCAAGCGGGTGGTGCGGCTGGTGGACGGGAAGGTGGACGGGGACGAGCGGCGGTAGCGCTACAGGGGCTCCACGAAGAACGGCGTCTGGCTCGCCGTGCCCTGGTAGATCCCGTCCTCGGTCGCAGACACCTCTGTGGTGGGCCTGGTCTGCCCGGCTTCGGTGATCAGGTGGATGATCTGGACGGTGGGGGTGCCGACCTCGATTTCGAAGTCCCGGGTCAGCTCGGCCTCGCCAGGCAAGGGCAGGTGGTCGTCGAGGTACCACACCAGGTGGACGGGGGGCAGCGCGTCGTCGGCGTCGGAGAAGCTCACGATGGTCACCTCGTCCATGACCTCGCGTTCGATGATCTCCCGGCCAACGAGCTGCTCGGCCAACTGCCGGTACGAGTGGTATACCGGCCGCGGGTCGCCGTAGTCGACCGGGAGCAGGCCGAGCAGCTCGACCTCGGAGTGGGTGAAGCCCTGGTGCATCCAGTAGCAGCCCGAGGCTGGCGGCCAGTCCTCGAGCAGGCCGGCCATGTGGCCGCTCATCCCCAGCCCCAGGGCCGTGGCGGCCTTCTTGATGGCCCAGGCGGCGTGGTGGTGGTCGAACCACACCCGGGCTTCGTTGTGGGACAGGTCGGTGGTCAGGCCGTCGGGGTTGCAGGTGGAGTTGTAGGTGGACCAGGTGGAGCCCAGCGCCAGGTGCAGCTCTTCGCCGCTCGAGTCGGTGCCGCCCACCGAGCTGTCCCACCACTCGAGCTCGCTGGGGGAGTACAGGGACGGGGCGCTGGTGGAGTCGCCGCAGATGATCTCCACGTGCTCGCAGCCCCAGCCATCGAGCTTGTCCCGTAGGAACTCGTACTCCTCGATCATGTGCTCGATGCTCATGTTGCAGTGCTGGTCCACCGCCTCGAAGTGTTCGCACATGGAGAGAGTGGCCAGCACGTCGTGGTCGGCGTCGGGATCGGGGCTGCCCAGCATCATGTCGTGGGCGTGCCGGAAGCCAGGCGCGTACAGCACCGGGTCCAGGCTCTCGGTCATCTCCTCCACCCGGTACCAGTACACCGTGTCCGAGGGGGCGTCGTGGGGCAGGCCGTTGAAGGTGACCCCGTAGTGGATCAGCTGGGCGTCCGGGTTGCAGGCATCCAGCGCCGTGCGGGTGTGCTGCAGCAGCTCTTCGTAGTGCTCGGAGCTGCCCATGTAGAACCACAGGTTCTGGCCTTCGTTGAGCAGCTCGAACTCGAGGTGGGCGTAGGCGAGGCCCTCGACGTCATCGACACCGTCGCCGTCGTAGCGCTCGCACAGCGCGGTGACCCAGGCTTCCCAGTCCTCCCAGTGCTCGGGGGTGGGGTTGGTGGGCAGCCCCTCACAGCGGCCCGTGATCTGGCTGCAGTCCAGCCCGAAGAGGTCCTCGGCGATGGGCCTGGACTCCAGCAGCGCCCAGTCGGACGCGGGGACCAGGTGGAACTGCTGGTGGGTGGCTCCGGCCAGCTCCCAGGCCAGCACGGCGTCGTCCAGGGTGGACCAGTCGTAGCTGTGGTTGCCGCCGCTGGGGGCGCGGGGCTCGATGTTCTCCCAGCGCACGTCTTCGAGCTTGACCCGGGGCAGGCCCAGCTCGCTGTAGGCACAGGGGGCGTCGGTGCGGGCGTTGCAGCTGTTGGCCAGCTTGTGCATCGGCCAGTAGGGGCAGAAGTACATCACGCCCAGGGGCACGTCGATGGGCTCGACGGTGAACCGGCCGTCGTCGGTAGCGGGGCAGCCGCCGCAGGCGGACAGCAGTGTGAGCAGCGCGAGCTGTGCTCCCCGGGAAAGGACCCGGTGGCCGAATCCGAGGGATGTGTTCATGGGGAGTCTCGTTGTCGTCGTGGGGGGAAGGGGCTTCGGGAACGATACCGTAGCCTGCGGTGGGGTGCCGGGGTCGGCTCGAGCGACTCGAGCCGGGGTCTGGAAGAGCCACCGCTGCCGGTGGCTCCGGTTCCAGGTTGGGGCTGATAGCGCCCCAAGTACGTGGGTGGCTGCCGAAGGGCGTTGGTGGGGGCTTGAC
>CAZHIK010001167.1:0-3043 GCA_964532635.1 uncultured Enterobacterales bacterium | reverse complement strand
GTTGCGATCGCGCCACATCCACCCCATGCCGGCGTGGTCGAGGAACGGGAGCCAGTCTGCCCAGGGGTGGTGGAGGGCCATGCCCAGCCCGCCCCGGAAGAGCACGCCACCCATCAGATGGCCCATCATGCGACGGTCGAACAGCTCCCAGAAGGCGCCGAGCACACCTCGGGGCCGTCCGGCGCGACCGCCGAAGCCCCAGATGGGCGCGCCCCAGCCCAGGCCAGCGGATTCGAGATCCCAGGGGTTCTCCAACCCGAACCGCGCGAAGAACGCAGAGGACACACCAACGCGCAGCCTGCGCTCACCACGGGCGAGGAGCCGCTCCACCAGCTGCTCGCCTGGGTACCGCCGCGGTTCTTCCATTCCGCCTCCAACCATGCCGACTACCGCCTCTATCTTGTCCGGGTAGATCCCGGCACTCGAGCCCTTCGGGCTCCTTGCCCCGGTATTATGCCACCGGGAAAGAAGGGCTGGTGGAAAAGGTGGCCCTGCCCGTGTAGAACCATGGGACCCCCCCCTCCGCCATGGGAGCACCGCTGCCGATGAAGGGCACCACACTGGTCACCGGCGCCTGCGGATTCCTCGGTGGGGCCTGCATCCGTAAGCTCATCGAGCGCGGCGAGCAGGTCATCGCCGTGGTCCGGGATCGCCACCCCCGCGCCTGCCTGTACGCCGACGGGCTGATCGATCACTGCGTGGAGGTTCGCTCCGACCTGTCCACCTTCGATCGCCTCATCAACCGCTACCAACCCGATCGAGTCCTCCACCTGGCGGCCCAGTCCCAGGTACCCGAGGCCAACGCCAACCCGCTGGACACCTACGAGACCAACATCGGCGCCACCTGGCGCCTGCTCGAGGCCTGCCGCACGGCGCGCCGCCCGCCCAGCCGGATCCTGGTGGCCTCCACCGACAAGGTCTACGGTGACACCGGCGCCCCCTACACCGAGGACATGCCCCTCGATCCAGCCCACCCCTACGACGTCTCGAAGGCCGCGGCCGACCTGCTGGCCCGCTCCTACGCCCGTCACTTCGACCTCCCCGTGGTCCTCACACGCTGCGCCAACATCTATGGCCCTGGCGACCTGAACCCCGATCGCCTGGTGCCGGGCGTGTGCATGGCGCTGGTCCACGGCGAGCCGGTCCGGCTGCGCTCCATGGGCAAGATGAGCCGCGAGTGGCTGCACGTCGACGACGCCGCCGAGGCCACCCTGCTGCTACTCGAGCGAGCCGGCGAGCTGCCCTGGCTGGTCTTCAACGTCGGCAGTGGCGAGTGCGCGACGGTGCGCCAGATCGTGGATGAGCTCCTGCGCATCTCCGGCTGCCGCAGCCCGGTGGCCCTGCCGGACCGCGATCCCCCGGGCGAGATCATGGAGCAGTCACTGGACTCGAGCCGCCTCCGCAGCCTGGGCTGGAGCTCCGAGCGCACCCTCGACGTGGCCCTGGCGGACACCTGGCGCTGGTACGCCCGCTGGCGCTGGGCCCCACCTCCCCCGCCGGAAGCCACGGCGTCCTAGGCGTCACGAATGGCTCGCGTCCTGCTCGTTCGGCCTGGCCTGGGCCGCTACTACACCAGCGTGGGGGCCGGGCTGGCCGTCACCACCTCCCCCCCGGTGAACCTGGCCACCCTGGCTGCGGTGCTGCTGCGCGCAGGCCACCGGGTGCGGGTGTGGGACCTCGAAGCCAGCCCCCGACCGAATCTCGTCGCGGACCTACGCTCCGAGCACCCCGACATCGTCGGCTTCACCTTCCGCACACCCCAGTGGGAGCAGATCCGCGGCCTGGTCCGCATCACCCGAAACCTGCTCCCCGACGCCATCCTGGTGGCCGGCGGGCCCCACGCCTCATCCCTGCCCCTGGCCACCATCGAGGGCAGCGCGCTGGACCTGGTGGTCCGCGGTGAGGGCGAGGCCCCCCTGCTGGCGCTGGCTGATGGGACACCTCCCCAGGAGATCCCAGGGGTGCTGGGCCCCGGCTTCCAGGGCCCGCCGCCCCAGCCCACCGTGCCCCTGGACGATCTGCCCCTGCCGGCCTGGGAGCTGTTCGAGCTCGACGCGTACCGGGCCCGCAGCCTCGTGGCACGCCGCACTCCCACCGCCGACCTCGAGAGCTCCAGGGGCTGCCTGGCGCGCTGCCTGTACTGCACCAAGGCCGTGTTCGGACGCCGCTTCGAGCCCCTCTCCCCCGAGCGCTTCGTCGCCTCGGTGCTCCACGCCCGCCAGGTCGGCTTCCGCTCCTTCAACCTGGTGGACGACAGCTTCACCACCCACAAGGACCGGGCGGTGGCCATCTGCGAGTCCCTGGTGGAGCACGGCAGCCCCCTGCCCTGGACCGCCACCAACGGCATCCGGGTCACCGGCATGGACGAGGCCTTCTTCCGCCTGGCCCACCGGTCGGGCTGTCGCTTGCTGGCCTTCGGCCTCGAGTCGGGCTCCGACGAGCACCTGCGCGCCATCGGCAAGGGCGCCACGGTGGCCCAGGCCCGCCGCGCGGTGCGCGCTGCCCACGCCGCGGGCATCACCACCGTGGGCTACTTCATGCTCGGGCTGCCGGGAGAGACTCCAGCGAGCATGCAGGCCACCATCGATCTGGCCGCCTCCCTCGAACTGGACTGGGCCAAGTTCGCGCTCACCCTGCCCTTGCCCGGCACCCCCCTGTGGGAGACGTGGCGCCATCGGCTCGCCCAGGACTTCGATCCAGCGCTGAGCGGCCACCGCCCGCCGCGGGACTGGTTCGAGCACCCCGACCTGAGCTGGGAGCAGCTCGAGGACGCCAGGCGGCGGGCCTACCGGAGCTTCTACGGGCGCCCAGCCTGGCTGCAACGACGGCTGGTGCGGACGCTACAGGGCCGCGCCTACCTCTGAGGCACCGCCTTGATGCGGGCTACCCCGTCTTCGACCTGGACCTTGAACTTGACCGAGCTGCACTTGTAGCGGGCCTGGATGGTCTTGACCTGACGCTTGATGGCGCTGCGCACCCTGTCGAAGTCCACCTGGGTGTGCTGGCCCGCGATGCGACGAGCCTCGACGTAGCGGTCGTAGAC
>CAZHIK010001166.1:0-3044 GCA_964532635.1 uncultured Enterobacterales bacterium | reverse complement strand
TTCCTCGGTGTGGCCTGGGGCGCGGAGCCCGACCCCGCCACCGTGCTGACCATGCCCGGCTCGGGGGGAGCCATCTCCCTGAACCTGGGCGACCTGACCTTCCCAGGAGCCGTGCTGCTCGGCTTCTGGATGCTCGCCCGCGCCTTGCCCGTCGCGCTGCGCTCATGGACCCCGACCCTCCGCGTCGAGCTGGTCCACCTCGACCGCGGCGACGACGACCACCGCTGACCCACACCTCCACCTCCATCCATCCCCAAGAGGCCCACCATGTCCCTCGCCGGCACCTTCCTCGCCCACACCGCCCTGCTCGGCGCCCTGGCCACCCCTGGCAACACCAACCAGACCGGCACCGCCTGGGCCATCCTCGAGTCCACCACCGACGACGTGGAGGCCGCCGAGCAGAAGTACGCGGTCTCCATCCACCTCGCGCAGATCGGCGCCGGTACCGTCCGCGCCCTGGTGGTCACCTCCCACGACGGCGTCAAGTGGTGCGTGGCCGCCGCGTCCTCCGTGCTCTCCGAGGATGGTGCCGAGATCTACGAGGTGCTCGAACCCACCCGGCTGCTGCGCCACGTCGCCGTGATCACCGTGCTCACCGGCACCCCCAAGCCCAACCACGTCTTCGCCGCCAGCCTGCTGTCCAACGGCCGCGTGCGCTTCATCCGCACCAACAAGACCGTGGATCTGGCCCTGGCCATCATCGACAGCAGCGTGGAGCAGGTCAGCAAGAACGGCCGCGCCACCGTGCTCGACGCCGCCAGCCAGGTGGACGTGAGCTTCGCCATCCCCTGGGGGAACATCGCCTACACCGTGGCCATCACCCCCGAGGACGAGGCGGTGAGCTGCTGGATCAGCGACCGCACCAAGTTCGGCTTCCGCATCAACACCTCCGGCCCCGTGGACGGCGACACCATCGTCCACTGGATGGCGGTGCATGACTGACGCCGAGCCCAGCCCTTCACCTCCACCCCCTGACCTTCCGAGGACACCATGAGCTTCAAAGCAGACAGCCCCACCTTCACCGGCAACGTCACCGTGCCGGACCCCACCGCCGACACCGACGCCGCCTCCAAGAGCTACGCCGATGGCGTGGGCGCGCAGATCAAGCGCGGCTCCGCCACCCTCGCCGCAGAGCAGAGCAAGGCCGTCGTGTTCGCCGAGGCCTTCGCCGACGCCGACTACCGCATCACCCTGGCCCCCAGCGGCAACGTCGCCACCTGGTACGCCGACAAGGCCGCGGGCGGCTTCACCATCCACACCAGCGCCAACCACACCGGCGATGTGGACTGGGTGGCGGCGCATGACTGAGAGATCGTGAGGGAGGCGTGACGTGGAGGCCCGGGTCATCGAGCTCTTCGCCGGCTGTGGCGGTGCGGCCCTGGGCCTCCAGCGCGCAGGCTGGCACCATCTGGCCTGCGTGGAGCGCGACCCGGCCGCAGCCGCCACGCTCCAGGCGGCCGGCTTGCCGGTCATCGAGGCCGACGTGCGCGAGTTGGACTGGAGCCCTTGGGCCAGGAAGGTAGAGCTGCTGTGGGCCTCGCCTCCCTGCCAGGCCGGCTCCACCGCGGGCAAGCGCAGGGGCCAACACGACGACCGGGACGGCTGGCCCTGGACCTTCGACGCCATCGACGCCCTGCGGCCCACCTGGCTGCTGGCCGAGAACGTGCGCGGCTGGACCTTCCACCGCCAAGGCTGCGCCCGCACCGGCAGGGACCTGTCCTGCGTGGGCTGCTACTGGGAGCGCATCGTGCTCCCAGGTGTGCGGGCCCGCTTCCCCTTCGCCGGTGCCTGGCCTCTCGACGCCGCGGACTACGGCGTCCCGCAGCACAGGCGCAGGGTGATCCTGTGGGCTGGCCCCGTGTCGCTGGACAAGGCCTCGCCGCTTCCGACCCACGGTGACCCCGCTGCCCTCGCACGAGGGCTCCAGCCCTGGGTCACCCTGGGCCAAGCCGTGGGCGACACCCTCAACCGCGCCAGCTGCGACCGCCGCCGCTGCTACCCCTGCTCCCTGGCCTACGGCCGAGCCTGCAAGGAACCGTGGCGGCTCGACAGGCCCGCGCCCACCGTCACCACCACCGAAGAGAAAGGCACCCGCGCCCACGCCCCTGGCTGGGACTTCCACGGTGGACCCGACCGCGCCTCGGACACCGCCTTCCTCGCGGCGGGCATCCGGCGCATCGACATCGAAGAGGGGCTGGTCCTGCAGGGCTTCCCCGCGAGCTGGCCCCTGCAGGGCTCCAAGCACCAGCGCTACGCCCAGGTGGGCAACGCCGTGCCCCCGGCGCTCGCCCAGGCTTGCGGCCAGGCCGTGCTCGCAGCGCACCGAGAGCTCCGTGCAGAGGCAGGCCCTGGGCCCGGCGCCAGCAACACCGAATCCCGCGCTCCCACGGCACGCCTGGCCCGCGCTTCATCACACCGAGGCCCAGCCATGAACGAACAAGCGCTCATCCTCTCGCTCGCCGACCACCTGGAAGCAGCCCTGAACGCACACGTCCAGCAGGGCCGGATTCCTGGCAACGTGCGGTCCTGGCGCGACGTGGCCCGCTACGTCGAGCTGTCCGACCAGGGGCTCGATCACCCTGCGTGGGCCACGGCCGAGGACGGCGACAGCTTCCTGCGGCGTCAGGAGGCGGCCATGGCCATCGTCGCGGAGCGCCGCGGCTGGACCTCCGCGCCTCCCCCCTGCGCCTGCGGTTCGACCGCCACCAGAGAGACGCTCCGCACCCCCGGCCTGCTCGACCCGCCCAAGGCCAGCGGGCGCATCGCCATCGACCGGGCCGCGCTGCGCAGGGCCCTGGGTGGCCGAGCCGAGACCGTAGAGGCGATGGAGCGCCAGCAGGTCAAGGCTACCGGACAGATCGGCGTAAATGCTGGCCGCATCTGGGCTTTCATGACTAGCTCCTTGTACCAATCCGGCGATCTCCCGGTGCTCGCAACGAGGGAGACACTGCAGAACTCAGCGGACTCGAACCGAGCCGCCGTGCGGGCCAGGAAACTCCGCGCTGACGCCGCTCGCTTCGACGTGACCTGGAATCCACGCGCCC
>CAZHIK010001165.1:0-3045 GCA_964532635.1 uncultured Enterobacterales bacterium | reverse complement strand
GCTCGGCGGGGACTGAACGGAAAAGGCCGGCGGAGCTCTCCGGGCATCACGCGATATCGCGAGGTCCAGGCGGCAGAGCCATTCCGAGCCGAATTCGGAGGGCGACGAGGAGGAGCGAGGAGCGCCAGAACGAAGGCCCCGCCGGCCTCGTGCCCTGGACCCTACTCGATGGTCTCGAGCACCAGGGGCACCGTGTCGGGGGCTTCGTCGCCGATCACATAGGCGCGCCGGGTCAACGCCTGAGCCTGCTCGAGGCCGCGCTCGTCGTGGTGGATCTCGGCCAGGACTTCGCCCACAGCCACGGCGTCGCCGCGCTTCTTGCGGAGCACCAGCCCCACGCCGGGATGGATGGGCTCGTCGGCCCGCTCGCGCCCGGCGCCGAGGCCGAAGGCGGCCATGGCGATGTCCATGGCGTCGAGCTGAACCACCACACCGCTGCGGTCGGCCCGCAGTTCGACGATCCGCGCGCCCATGGCCATGCGCTGGTAGTCTTCGAGAGCGCGGACGTCGCCGCCGTGGGCTTCGGTCATCCGGCAGAAGCACTCGTAGGCAGCGCCGGAGCGCAGGATCTCGGCCGCCCGGGGATCGCCAGCCAAGGCCACGGTGATGTCGAACAGGTCCTGGGGGCCGCCGCCCTTCAAGGCCTCGACGGACTCGCGCACCTCGAGGGCGTTGCCCACGGTGAGCCCAAGGGGCTGGGACATGTCGGTGAGCAGGGCGCGGGTGTGCACGCCGCAGCCGTTGCCTGTGCGCACCAGGCTGGTGGCCAGGGTGCGGGCCTGGTCGAGGTCCTTCATGAAGGCGCCAGCACCAACCTTGACGTCCAGCACCAGCTCTTCGATGCCTTCCGCCACCTTCTTGGACAGGATCGAGGCGGTGATGAGGGCCACCGAGGGGACCGTGCACACCTCGTTGCGCAGGGCGTAGAGCAGCTTGTCGGCCGGCGCGACCTCGCCGGTCTGGCCGTTCATGAAGAAGCCCACGTCCTCGAGGATGGGACGCAGCCGCGCCGCGGGCAGGTCGGTGCGGAAGCCGGGGATGGCCTCGAGCTTGTCCAGGGTGCCGCCGGTGTGGCCCAGGCCGCGTCCACTGATCATGGGCACGCGCTTGCCCAGCTCCACCAGCAGCGGGGCCAGCACCAGGCTGACTTTGTCCCCCACGCCGCCGGTGCTGTGCTTGTCGACGATGGGCCCCTCGAGGCCCTCCCAGCCGAGCCGGTCTCCGGAGTCCACCATGGCGTGGGTCAGGGCGACCTTCTCGTCGTCGTCCAGACCCTGGACGTAGGCGAAGGCCAGCCAGGCTGCGACCTGAGCCCGGCTGATGTCGCCCGCGGTCAGCGCGCGGACGAACTGGGTGATGCGCTCGGGGCTGTGGGCGCCGCCGTCACGCTTGGTCTCGAGGAAGGGATGGATGGCGAAGGGCATGGGTACCTCCGGCTCGAGCCTAGTGGGCTGCCAAGTTGGACAGAAAGCTGGTGCCTGCGTCCAGCGGAGCCAGCCCCAGGTGTTCGGCCACCGTGGCGCCGACGTCGGCCAGGGCCGCGCGCTGGCCCAGCTCCACGCCCGGATGTCCAGGCCGCAGGGCCAGGACGGGGACGTATTCGCGGGTGTGGTCGGAGCCGGGGTGGCAGGGGTCGTTTCCGTGGTCGGCGGTGATGATCAGCAGGTCGTCTTGCTGAAGGGCTGCGAGGATGTCGGGCAGGCGAGCGTCGAAGGCCTCGAGGCCCCGGGCGTAGCCGTGGGGATCCCGGCGGTGGCCCCAGAGCATGTCGAAGTCCACCAGGTTGGCGAAGATCAGGCCGTCTTCCTGCTCCGAGAGCACCCGAAGCGTGGCGTCCACCACCGCCATGTTGTTGCCCGCCTTGACCGACCGGGAGAAGCCGCGGCCCCCGTAGAGGTTGACCACCTTGCCCACCGAGGTGACCGGGCGGCCGGCGGCCAGCAGGAGATCGAGCACGGTGTCGCCGTCGGGCTGCAGGGCGAAGTCCTTGCGGTTCTCGGTGCGGCGGAAGGCGCCGGGCTGCCCCACGAAGGGTCGCGCGATGACCCGGGCCACCTGGTGGGGCTCGACGATGGCGAAGGCCCGCTCGCACATGGCGTACAGCTCGGGCAGGGGGATGACCTGCTCGTGGGCCGCGATCTGGAACACCGAGTCGGCGGAGGTGTAGACGAGGGGCAGGCCGGTGGCCATGTGCTCGGCGCCGAGATCCTCGATGATCACGGTGCCGGACGCGGCGTAGTTGCCCAGGCTGCCCCGCCCGATGGCCGCGTGGAAGGCGTCCATGATGGCCGGAGGAAACCCGTCGTGGAAGAAGCCGAAGGGCACGTTGCGCACCAACCCCGCCAGCTCCCAGTGGCCGGTGACGCTGTCTTTTCCCGGCGACTTCAACGCCGCGCGGCCCCAGCTGGCGGCCGGGGCGTCCACGGGCTCGACCCCTTCGACAGGGTGCACGTTGCCCAGGCCCAGGGCCTGCAGCCCCGGGAGGCTGAGCCCACCGGCGGCGGTGGCACAGTGACCCAGGGTGTCGCTATCGGCGTCGCCCCACTCGGCCGCGTCGGGCATTGCGCCCACGCCGACGGAGTCGAGCACGATGATGATCGCGCGCTTCATGGATGACCTCGAACTGAGCGAACAGCTCTAGTAAGAGCCGGAGCCCGCCCCGCCAGTGACGATGGCCACACTGGCGGACGCTCCCACCCGGGTGGCGCCGGCCGTGACCAGGGCCTTGATGTCCGAGGCGGTGCGGACGCCACCCGAAGCCTTGATGCCCATGGTGGGGCCCACCACCGCCCGGATCAGGGCGATGTCCTCGACCGAAGCACCGCCGCCACCGAAGCCGGTGGAGGTCTTGACGAAGGCCGCGCCGCCGGCCTTGCACAGGGCCGAGGCGGCGATCTTTTCGTCGCGGTCGAGCATGGAGGTCTCGATGATCACCTTGACCGGCAGGCCGGCGCTGGCGTCGACCACGCCGCGCATGTCATTGAGACAGTCGTCGTAGCGTCCGGAGAGCAGCTTGCCGATATCGATCACCATGTCAATCTCGGC
>CAZHIK010001164.1:0-3055 GCA_964532635.1 uncultured Enterobacterales bacterium | reverse complement strand
CGCCGTGCCCGCCTGCCAGTGCCGCTACTCCACCGACGGTGGCCCCGTGAACGTCGAGGTCGTCGGCGTGATCGAGCTCGAGGTACCCGAGGGCACCCAGGCCAGCACCGCGTTGCTGGTCCACGGGGTCTCGACCCTGCCGCTCATCGCCAGCACCGATCCCTCCCTGGACTGGCGCTGGGTCTCGGGAGACGTGGGCCAGACCGCGCGCCTGGTGGTGTCCTGCGATCCCAGCCTCGCCGAGGACAGCTCGGGGGCCCTCAGCCTCGAGTTCGAGGGGGCCGATCCTGTCACGGTGGACTGGAGCTGCGAGACCATCGAGCGGCCGGCCGAGCTGCCTGATCCGCTGCTCGAGTCCATCGACACCGTGGCCCTCACCTCCCACGCCGAGACGGGGCTGGGGGACGCCTCCATCGGCGCCGAAGACGGCGCGGGGCTTGTGCTGAATCCCCCCAGCGGCGACCTGTTCCTGAGCGATCCCGTGGCCGGACGCCTCTGGCGCCTGAACTCCGGCTACCTGGCCTCTGGTTGGGGTGCCTGGCTTCCCCAGGACATGGAGCTGTACGAGAACTGGAATCCCTACCCTCCCTGCATCGAAGACGGGCTGTGGAATCGTCAGGACGGCACCTGCACCGGCGAGGAGCGCAGCGGCGACGGCGAGATCCCCGAGAACTGGGCCTTCGTGCATCCGGGCTTCGCCGGGGATGCCGACAACGACCTCGGTGGGGTGCGCACCGGCGTCTCCCTGCCCGACCAGCAGCTCATCGCCGTGGTGGGCGAAGCCGACGGTGAGGGCTGGGCGGGAGTGCTCGACGCCAGCCTGGCTATCGAGCTGGAAGACGAATCCTCCTACAGCTACCTGCAGCTGGTCCGGCGCGCGGGGGCGGAGCAGAGCCTGCCCGAGGGCCTGATGATCGGCCCCAGCTCCGATGGAGCCTGGCTGGTGGAGCCGGCCAACGGCGCGGTCTGGAAGCTCCAGGAGCTGCAGACACTCGTGCCGGCTGTGGTGCGCGCGTCGTTCGATCTCGGCCCCGTGGCCGCCTCGGCGGCACTCGAGGACAGCCTGCTGCTGGTGCTCGAGGACGGCACCCACGGCATCCTGGGTGAAGAAGCCTTCGAGGCCATCGAGGCGCCGGCAGCCTGGGGTTCGCTGCGCAACGAGCCACCGGGGCTGCTGGCCAGCGACGGCCAGACGGTCTGGGCCTGGTTCGACGACCCGGGGCTGCTGGCCTGGGCCGAGCTGGAGGGCGAGGCGGGAGGGTTGCTGGTGCTGCCGGGCTCGGTGAGCGCCGTGCACCAGCTCGTCAGCGACCACATCGGCGGCGGCGACGCCACCTCCGCCTCCATGGCCTGGCTGGTGGTGGAGACCGGCGATGGGGCGCGCCTCCTCGGCGCCCAGGGCCAGCGCGGTGTGGTCGAGCTCGAGGGGCTGACCCTCCCGGCCCTGCCCATCGCCGCGGCGGGTGACAACGCACCCCACGACCTCTACCTGGCCTGGGCCGCTGGCCCCGAAGGCTGCGACGGTGAGTGGGCCGAGCTGTGCACCGATGGCGAGCACCCGGCCTTGTTGGGTAGCTGGTACGCGCCCTATGGCCTGGTGCCCCCCACCTCCACCGGCCACAAGCTCAACATGTTCCTCAACCCCATCCTGGAGACGCCCAAGGACCACAACGTCAACCAGGACTTCTCTCGCGGGTTGGCCGGCTGCGGTGTGGCGCCCCCCGAGTTCGATCCGTCCCTGTTCGATGGCTGCTGCGCCTTGGCTTGGGCCACACAGGAGCGGGTGCAGGTCAGCCTCGACTACGTCGTGGGTGCCTGGCTCCCTGTGGGCAGCGAGACGGAGACCACCGACGACGACGTCGAGGTCGTGGTGGGCCTGAACCCCACCTGGCTGCGCCAGGCCCGGGAGTGCTACGGCGAGGCCTACACTCGGGCTCAAGGCTACGCGGCCCTCGAGATCCTGGCCGACTACCGCGACGCCGGCCTGGGCTACACCCACTGGACCCACACCTCCATGGCCGACGAGGACTCCACGGAGCCCATGGACTGGTTCATGAGCTTGTTGTACGAAGCGGGCGTGGACTACGACCTCCCCATGGACTCCCAGGCGGAGTACCAGCTGCTCCACGACGGTCTGTACGCGGCCGCTCGCTACGACGACCTGCCCGACTTCGACAACGGCTCCACCACCGTGGACATGACCACCCTCGAGCTGCCGCTGCAGGCCATCTCGGGCAACCACTTCGACGGCGCCATCATGGTGGACGAGGACGGCTGGCCCGACGACGATCCCTCCTGGATCCGTGCTGGTCGCGACGGCCCCCTGGCCCTGGGCGACGATCCGTTCCAGGCCTACTACTTCGCCTCGGCGGGCTCCGATCCCGCTGTCGGGCTCGACGGCTTCCGCAAGAAGGAGCTGCTCCCGCTGGACATCCGGCGGCGGGTCGTGGCCTTCGAGATGGGTGAAGACCCCGATGACTGGTTCGAGGGCGGCGACTCGGGCGTGCTCTACCTGCCGGGCCACTCCTGGGCTCTCAACACCGTGGGCGACCTGGAGCAGGCGGGGCTGTTCCGAGAGAGCCAGGTCTGGGGAACCGAGACCGAGGAGCGGGACTGGCTGCAGGTCATCCGCTACCTCCGTCGAGCCCTGGCCTCCGCCGAGCCCCACGACGTCAAGGTCTGGTACCTGCACATCTTCGACTTCACCAACCAGGGTGGCCTCATCGAGGACAACTCCGGGGTCACCGACGACTACGACCTGAACGTCGACGCCCTCGAGGCCATCAACACCCAGCTGGTCACCCCGGGCTACGCGCGCTGGGCCCCTCCCGACGAGGTGGTCCAGGAGTGGCTCGAGGCCACGGGTCAGGGAGACAGCCGATGAACGGCCCGCGCCATGCGTTCACCCCGTGGCTCTGCGCCCTGCTGTTGGCGGGCTGTGACCGCTGCCGTTCCTCCCTGCCCGACACGGAGCCCCCCGACACCGACCCGCCCCAGGAGACAGCGCCGGTGGAGACCGGGGACACGGGCAGGGCCGTGGTGGACAACGACGGCG
>CAZHIK010001163.1:0-3061 GCA_964532635.1 uncultured Enterobacterales bacterium | reverse complement strand
CCAGCGCGGCGACGGCGATGATCCCCGTCTCCCGAGCATCGCCTGGGTCGAGCACCTGGGCTGGACGCCGATCCCCCTCGAGCTGGACGTCGATGCGGAGACCGTCGCCGGCAAGCGGGCGCTGGCGTATCGGCGCTGGGCCCGGGAGTGAAGGTCAGTCGCTGCGGGTCACGCCCTGGAAGCCCCAGGTTCCGTTGGGCTCGCGGGTCCATGTGAGCACCAGCTCCGTCAGGGACGTGTCGGCGTTGAGCATCAGCACCGACGGCCCGTCGTCGTCGAAGTTGGCGGCGTCTTGGAAGACCAGGCGGATGCGGCCGCCCTCGATGCGGTTGTCCGACACCTCCAGCGTCCGCCCGCCAACCTGCAGCCGGAAGCTGGGGCCCAGCACGGCCAGCAGGTAGGGCAGGTCCACGTGTACGTCGTCCTTGCCCAGGTCCGAGGTGGTGGCCAGGGCGGCGCCTTCCTCGAGGCTGGCCAGGCTCAGGTCCACCAGGCGGTTCTGGGTGGTCTGGGGACGGGCCGCGGGGGACCAGCGCTGCTCGGCCCTCCGGCGCATGCGCTCGTCGCGCTCGCGATGGGCCTGGTCGCGCTTGAAGGTCACCGTGTCCACCCACGCCACAGCTTCGTTGGCCACCAGCACCGCTCGGATGGTGGCGACCTCGTCCACACCCTTGACCTCGTCGCCCAGGTTCAGCTCCACCTCCACATCTTCGAAGCGGGTGGTCTCGTGGGCCTCCACGATCGGCTCCGTGCGGGGGGCGAAGGTCTCGTAGTCATCGGGGTGCATGTCGGTGAAGTGTAGGCAGAGCACCAAGCTCGCGTTGTGCAGGGTGCGGTCGCTGCGGTTGTCCACCGCCACCTTGAGCTTCGAGCCCAGGATGGCCTCCTCGACCTCGAGGTCCAGCCAGCCTCGCTCGGGCAGGATGAGCTGGTAGTCGTCGGCGAGGAACGCCTCACAGAACTGGAGGTCCCGGATCACGAGGTCCCACTGACCCTGGGCCCGCCTCCGGGCGAAGTGGTCCATCACCTTCTTGCGTCCGGTCTCGTCGTCGGCCTGCTCGAAGGCCAAGCGCGCCAGCTGCAGGTCCGGGCTGAACCAGGCTGCTCCGAGCATGGAGCTCTTGTACAGAGCCAGCACGAGGTTGCCCTCACGGGACTTGCGCAGGAAGGTCCGGCTGCGAGCGCGGTAGGGATCGAGCATGTCCTGCAGCAGCTCGGCCTGCTTGGGGTAGGTGGCCGCGGCCTGCTGCAGGTCGAGGCTCGCAGCCTGCAGCTCGCCTCGCTCGGCCTTCATCACCCCCCGCAGCAGGTAGGCGGGGGCCGATGCATCGGGGTGCTCGTGGATGTAGGCCTCGAGCAGTTGGGCGACCTCGTCGGGCCGCTCTGGGTCGTCGCTTCCGCCCTCGATGAGCGCCAGTGCCAACAGCAGGTGGGCCTCGCGCTCGTGGGGGGCCAGCTCCACCGCGGCGCGGGCGGCGGCCTCGGCCGCAGGCCAGTCCCCAGCGTGGGCGGCCAGGTAGGCCCGATCCCGCAGCGCGCAGAGCCGACCCCACTCGTCCAGGTAGCGATGGTAGACCTGCGCGTGCTCGGCCAAGGTGCCGATCAGCTCCTGCTCCAGCTCCATCAGCTCCCGCATCAGCCGCTTGTGCTCGCCCTGCTGCAGCTTCCAGTCGTCGTAGACCTGGCGCACGCCTTCCTGGTCGATGCCCGCCTGGGCGATCTGGACGGATCCGCCACCCCCGGTCAGCGGGATGGACAGGCCCGCGTCGCCGCCCACTTCGACCTTGGTCATCATGAGTACGTTGAGCACAGGTCCCATGTGCTGGACCAGCTCCCAGGTCGCGGCTTGGTCCTCTGCCTCCACCTGGGTGGCATAGAGGCGGAAGAGCACGTCGAGCACCTCGGCCCTCGCCTCGAGCACCTCTGCGGGCACACGCCGGTAGTCCTGCATGGCCATTCCGGCGAGGTAGTCCTCCATGGAGCCGCCGTTGGCGATGGCAGCGTCGATCTCGTGGAGGACGCGGATGGTCTGGTCGAGGTCGTAGTCGGTCTGCTCGACCTGGGCGGTCCAGGCCTCCTCGATTTTGTCGAGCACCGGCTCGAAGCTCTCCCGCGCCCGCTCCTCCTGGGCTCGCTCGGCCTTCCAGTTGGACAACCAGCTCCACCCGAACAGCCCCAGGGCCACCAGCGCCACCAGCAGGGCGAGGCTCTGGCAGCCGCTGGCGAGCTTGCGCTTCTTCCACTGAACGTCGGGAGACTCTTCGCTCATGGGGGGCTCCTATCGTCGCAGCCGATACGCCAACATCAGCTGCGCCCGGCGCAGTCGGCTGGCTGCCGACAGCCAGCGGATGAGAGCTTCTCCGGCCTGGTCGCAGCCGTCCCAGCGTTGCTGGGCGGAGGCGCGCAGCTCGCCGTCCCCGTCCTCGCGACGGGCCCATGCTCGCAGCAGCGACCGGGCTGCTGGGGCGTCCAGGCCTCGGCGTGGGGTGTACAAGGGCAGCAGCCCGTGGGGGGGAACCCCAGCGGCCGCGCCTCCACGGACCTGGCCACCCTCGCTTTCGATCAGGTACAGCACGCGATCGTGACCCGCTCGCAGCACGCAGCGTCCACTTGGGGGAGGCTGGGCACGCTGGAGCATCCTGGCCGCGGTGTACAGCCGGGCTGCCCGGGCGCCGCGGTCGGCGGTGCGCGCGCGCATGGCCAGCCGGTGTCGGGCGGCGGTGAGGTGATCGGCCAGGGCTCGGCGGAGCAGGCCCGAGGCCTCCTCGGCGGAGCCGGGGGGGGTGGCCACCCAGGGTTCGATGAGCTGAGCCAGGGGATGCAGCCGCTCTGGATCGAGCAGGAGCAGGCAGGCGGCCAGCATGCCGAGGTCGGCACGGGGCTCGCAGGGACCCTCGAGGGGATCGAGCCAGATCAGACCCGCACGCTGGGGAGTGAGCATGATCTGTGCCGGCGCGAGGCCACGCAGTGCCAGGCCCCGCTGGTGAAGCCCCCGCAGGGTCTGCAAGCTGGTTCCGAGCCAGCGGACGAGCAGCTGGGGGTCCGGTGGATCCTCAGCGGG
>CAZHIK010001162.1:0-3068 GCA_964532635.1 uncultured Enterobacterales bacterium | reverse complement strand
GTCTCCATGTCGCGAGTGCGGCCGTTCCGCTACGACCGTCAGGAGGGTGTCTTCCACCTGATCGACCAGCGCGCTCTGCCCCTGGCGGAGCGCTGGATTCTGGCCCGCAGCGCTGCCGATGCCGCCGACGCCATCCGGTCTATGGTGGTGCGGGGTGCGCCGGCCATCGGGGTCACGGCGGCCTACGGCATGGTGCTGGCCCACCGCCACGGTGAAGATCCCGCCGTCGCCGATGGCCTGCTGCGTGCCAGCCGCCCCACCGCCGTCAACCTCTTCCACGCCCTCGACGCCGTGCGGCCCCACTGGGGTGACGAGCGTGCGGTGCTGAAGGCGGCGGAGGGGATCTGGAGCGAGGTAGAGCTCACCGAGCGGGCCATCGCGCAGCACGGCGCTGGGCTGCTCCGGGGCAACGTGCTCACCCACTGCAACACCGGGCCGCTGGCCACCGGCGGCTACGGCACCGCTCTGGGCGTCATCGTCGAAGCCTACCGCCAGCGACGAGTCCGGCACGTCTGGGTCGACGAGACCCGGCCCTACATGCAGGGCACGCGGCTCACCACCTGGGAGCTGGAGCGCTTCGGGGTGCCCTTCACCCTCATCACCGACAGCATGGCTGCCTGGATGATGGCCCGCGGTGAGGTCGATGCCGTGATCCTGGGCTCCGATCGCATGGCCATGAACGGAGACTTCGCCAACAAGATCGGCACCTACGGGCTGGCGGTCCTGGCCAGGCACCATGGGGTGCCGTTCTACACCGCACTGCCCACCAGCACCGTGGACCCAGAGCTGCACCGAGGCGAGGACATCCCCATCGAGCAGCGGGACGGAGACGAGCTGCGACGCTTCGGCGCCCACCGCATGGTGGGGCCCGAGGTTCCTGTGGCCAATCCGGCCTTCGACGTCACCCCTCACGCCCTGCTCACGGGCATCGTCACCGAGCGTGGCGTCCTCTATCCGCCCTTCGACGAGGCGCTCCGGGGAGCCCTGGACTGATGGACCGATCCCGCGCCTTGCGCTGGCTGCTCACGCTGCTGCTGATGGCGTTCGCGGCAGCCCTGGGCTTCGGTGGCACCTACGCCTGGATGCATCGGCCATGGGAGCTCACCACCCCCTACCGAGCCGACCCGGGCTCCGTTGCCGCCGACATCGAGCTGGTGCACAGCGCTGTGGCCGAGCTCCCCGCGGGCACGGGGCAGGGGCTGGACGTGGTGCTCATCGTGCTCGATACCGTGCGGGCCGATCACCTCGAGCTGTACGGCTACGCCCACAGCACCATGCCCCACCTCACGAGCTGCGCTGAGGGGGCCCTGGTCTACCAGGACGTGCGATCGACCTCGTCCTGGACGCTGCCGTCCCATGCCTCGCTCTTCACCGGGCAGTTCCCCGCAACCCACCGGGCACACTGTCGCACGGTGGAAGGGGACCACACCAAGCGCTTCAAGACAGGCCGGCGCACCCGGCGCATCCTCGAGCGCCCCCTGAACCGCAACGCCGTCACCGTGGCGGAGCGGCTCTGGGATGCTGGCTACACCACCCTCGGCATCGCCGCCAACCGCGCCTTCCTGGACCGCAGCTGGCGCTTGCACCAGGGCTTCGACGTCTGGATCTGCGAGGACGCCGCGCGCGGTGCCAGCTACCTGCCCTACACCCGGGCCGACCGCATCACCGCCATGAGCCTCGAGGCTGTGGATGCGACGCTGCCGCTGCTGGACTACCCCGAGCAGCCCGGCCGGGCTCCCCTGTTCCTGTTCGTCAACTACATGGAGGCCCACGGCCCCTATGTGCCGCGTGAGGGCTACGTGCGCGATCCCAGCGCGCTGGTGTGGCGTCACCGCACGGGCCGCGCTCGGGACCAGCTGGCCTGGAGCGTGCTCGCCAAGAAGCGGGACCTGCCTGCGGATGTGCGCGCGGGTTGGCTCGAGGCCTACGATGCCGAGCTGCGCTTCATGGACGAGCAGCTGGCGCTGCTGCTCGAGGGCCTCGAGGCCCGGGGCATCGGGCCCGACGCCCGCATCGTCATCGTCTCGGATCACGGGGAGTACTTTGGCGAGCACCGCCTGCTGGCCCACTCCAAGGACGTCTACGAGCCAGGGGTCAGGGTGCCGCTGGTGGTGCGTGAGCCGGGCCTCCAGCCCGGGCGAAGCGAGTCGCCGTTGCAGATCCACGACCTGGCCCCCATGCTGCTGGAGGGCACCGGTGCGCTACCCCTGCCCACCGAAGACGTGGGCGGCGAGCTGCGGGTGGCCGAGCTGTATGGTAGTCGGGCCCGTGACCTGCGCAACGCGCGCTTCAGCAGGCGCTTCAACCGGGTGCGGCGTGGCTTCTACCGGGGCGACCACAAGGTCATCCTGGGTAGCGACGGCAGCTTCGAGGCATACGACCTCGCCGAGGACCCCCATGAGCTCGAGGACCTCTCCCACGCGCCCTGGGCCCTCGAGCTGGCGGACGAGGCCCAGGCATGGCTCGACGCTCGCGGCATCGACGACGCGGCGCCGCAGGACGATGAGGACGATGAAGAGCCCGAGATAGACGAGGCCGACCTCGAGGCGCTGCGGGCGCTGGGGTATGTGGAGTAGTCCGGCTATCCAGCCGGACTACGGGCACCGTCAACCCCGCGCACAGCGAGAGGGTGGACGGGCACGGTAGGTGCTGCAGATCGCCACAACCTCCCCCGAAGGCACCATCTCGAGGCGTGACCGGCCCAGGGCAGCCAGTGCCCGCCCGTTCTGGGCAATGTGCCCTCGAGGTCTTCCCCCTCCGCCTTCTTCGCTTCTCACAGTGAAGAGGAGCCGCGGGGTTGATGGGGGGGCGCCCAGCTCGGCCGCGTCGAAGTTCGTCGACCGCGCGGGAGCCGCTCCAACCCGGATGGCGTATGCTATGGCGTGCAGTCCTTCCCCTCGGAGACCTCATGATCGGAACTGCGGTCCTGGCTGTCGAAGGCACGCTCGTACCCGGTCAGGTGACCACACCCCATCCCGAGCTGGGCCTGTTCGTCTTCGTGCCCGATGAAGCCGAGCCCCTTGGCGCGAAGGCCGAGGTGGGCACCCTCGTTCGTATTCGCTGGCGGG
>CAZHIK010001161.1:0-3069 GCA_964532635.1 uncultured Enterobacterales bacterium | reverse complement strand
GCCGGGTGGATCACTTCGCCGCCGCCGGGTGGCCCACTGGGGGGCGGCGTCAGCATTCAAGATGGTGAATCTCCCGTGGTTCCTTGCAGCCTTCCCGGCCTGGCCAACGGGTCAAGTGGTCATGAACCGACTTCATGGGCTACGGAGAATTCCAGTGTTCTCTGATGGGTGAGGTGGAAGCATGGAGGTAGCGTTTCTGGCCCTCATGGCAGTTCTGGCCATCGTGGTCTGCGTCGTAGTCGTTGTACTTGTGGCGTTGGTGTCGAAGGCGCAGCACAGGCGGAGTGAGCAGAACGCAAGTGCTCCGCCAGGTTGGAACCTGCCCCCTCGAGAACCAGCCTCCCGTTCACGTTCGACGTCCGCCTCATCGGCGCGAAGATCAGAGCGTAGGCGGTCCGTCGCACCGCGTTCAGACGGCCCCGTGCAGGTACGTTCGTCCTCCCGTTCGGGAATCCAGTTCGAGATCCGCACCTCCCCTGCAGGCCACGACTCCAGGTCCGATCCCAAGGTGAAGGCCTCAGATTGCTGGATGCCTCCTGGGCAACCTGTCATGGTCCAGGGACGAGCCATTCGGGGAGGAATGCTCTACGTGGGTCGGGGTCTTGCAGCGGCGAGCCGCTGGAGTGGCCTCGAGCCTGCTCTGATCAATCCGAAGCTCAAAGTGGACAACAGTTCGCCCGACACGACCTGTGAGACGATGGGCTACTGGCCGTCCTACGCGGGCATCTCGCCAGGCGCCCGGGCGGCCTACCTGGATTGGCTCGCGGGCGGTCGGATCGACCCCGCCGTGGGGATCGGCCATGTGTTCCTGTTCTTCTACGGACTGGAACGGCGCCTGCTTGTGGACGCCGCCGCTAACCCCGATCCCTCTGAGCTGGCCGCGATCTCTGCAGAGGTTCGGCGACTGCTCGAGCTGTATGGGGGCAACGGATCTTTCTACAACTACGCCAACGGCCTCCTGGGCTACCTCGGATTCCTCCGCAAGGCAGACGGAAGCACGGCTGGTTTCCAGCCCCCCAGGGTCAGGACCTATTGGGATGTGCCGCTACAGGTGAAGCTCGGTCTGGGTGGCATGAGCCTGCGTGGAGAGCCGATTCCCGCGAACTGGGCTCTGGCGTGGGGCATCCATCACCCCGAGACCCGTCTGCGGACACCTGCCAAGCGGTGTCCTGACGAGCTGAGTGAGCTCTTCGCGGTGCGCTATCGGGAGAAGTTCGGAGAGGGCCTGGTGGTAAAGCCGAACCGGCGCAAGCTCCGCGCGAGCTATCGCCCCGCCAGCTCTGGCTTGAGTGGTCACGACTTCGAGGCCGGCTCCGAGCTTCCTGACATCTGCTCCTTGAAGTCTCCGTCGAACAAGCTCCGCGCCCTGGTGGAGAGCTGTACCGCCGAACTCGACAGCTACAGTCGCTGGCTCGGACGCAACAGCGACAAGGCGGGCTCTATCGAGGCCATGGCCTTCCTCCCGGCACCCCTGGTTCACCCCGAGCAGCACGAGCAGCTCCGGGCCATCGACCGGAGGATCCGTGCTGCCTTGATCGGCGTGGAGCACGCCCTGCTCCCTGCCTCCGAGCTGTTGCGGTGGTGGCCGCCAGCCAGCTCGGGCAAGTTCACCAAGAAAGACGCTGTCGCGCTCATCAGCCTGATCGAGAGGCTTGGCTTCGGGGTCGAGCCTGATCCGAGGTTCGGAGCGCCGAGACTCGACAAGGCCGAGCAGGCGGTCGTGTTCCCCCTGGGCCCGGATTCTCCCGACAGCCCCTCTGCGGCCTACGCCGCCGCGACACTCACCCTCCACCTCGCCTCGGCGGTTTCTACGGCGGACGGCGCCGTGGCGTCTGCAGAAGAAGAGCTCCTTGAGCGTCACCTGGAGGAGAATCTCAACCTCGACAGGGCCGAGCGGACCAGGCTGAGGGCCCACCTGATGTGGCTGTTGGCGGATCATCCGGGCATGGCCGGCTTGAAGAAGCGCCTCGAGAGCATGACGCCTGCACAGCGGGAGGCCATCGGGATGCTTCTGCTCTCGGTGGCGGCAGCGGATGGACGCATCGACCCCAAGGAGGTCCGCATCCTGCGCCGGTGCTACGGCCTGCTGGGGCTCGATCCCGAGCGCGTCTTCGAGGACGTGCATGCTCTGAGCGCGCCCACCGCTCCGACTCCCAAGCGGAAGAAGCGGACGCCGGGTTCCACAGTCGGTGACGGGGGAGGTGCCGGTACAGCGCCAGCGGTGCCTCCCAGAACAGGATTCCAGCTCGACGAGGCAGCCATCCAGGCTCGACTGCAGGAGACCGAGTCCGTCGCGAGATTGCTCGGGACGATCTTCGAGGACGACGACGAGCCCTCTGGCTCCCATGCGGCCACCGAACTGGATGCCTCTGTGGAGCTGCTCGCCCACCTGGATGCTCCTCACTCGGCGTTTACCAGGAAGCTCGTCGAGAAGGAAGAGTGGGCCCGTGATGAGCTGGAGGCCTTGGCCGAGGACCACGGGCTGATGCTCGATGGTGCACTCGAGACCGTGAACGAGGCGGCCTTCGAGGCTTGCGGCGAGCCGCTGCACGAGGGAGAGGATCCCGTTGAGGTATACCCCGAGATCATCGAGGAGATGAGTCCATGAGTCGCATCCGGCGCAGACAGCGTGACGCCATCATCCAGTCCCTTCGCGCGGGGGTCGTGCCGCGGGTCGGGCAGCAGCACATCCAGGTCGGTCGAGCAGGCGAGATCAAGGCCTTGCTGGAGGACATCGAGCGCATCAGCGATGGCGGTTCATCCATCCGCTTCATCATCGGCGCCTACGGCTCGGGTAAGACCTTCTTCCTCCACCTGGTCCGGGCCATCGCCATGGAGCGCAAGCTGGTCACGGTTCATGCGGATCTCTCGCCTGATCGTCGCCTGCACTCGTCCTCAGGACATGCACGCAGCCTGTACTCCGAGCTGATGAGGAACCTCGCGACGCGCTCCAAGCCGGATGGTGGGGCCCTATCCAGTGTCGTGGAGCGCTTCGTGAACTCTGCCCACAAGGAGGCTTCACCGCCCACGGATCGGGATCCCCCCTCGGCCACGCGCATCGGGATCCCC
>CAZHIK010001160.1:0-3069 GCA_964532635.1 uncultured Enterobacterales bacterium | reverse complement strand
ACCAGGACCTGGTCTTCGCTCTGCCGTTCGTGATGGTCACCCTCTGGGCTCTGCACGCACGCAAGCCCTGGTGGGTGTTGCTGGGGGCGCTGCTGGGCTGCATGCCTCGCGAGGAGTGCATCCCCGTGGTGGTGGCCGCGGCCGTCGTCACCATCGATCTGCGCTGGGATCGACCCTGGCGGCGCTGGGCCCGCAACCTGGCCATCGCCGGCGGGGTGGCGCTGGCCTACGCTCTGTTGCTCGCGCTCGTGTTCCCCGTGGAATCCAGTGACCACGACATGCCACTGGCATCCACCCTCGGCGGGCTGGTGGACCCCCAGCAGAACCTCTTGCTGTTCGGGGTGGAGCGCCTCGAGACCTTCTATGCGCTGGCCTGGGCGCCGGTGGGCCTGGTGGGGCTGTTGGCGCCCTTGACCCTGCTTCCGGGGCTGGGGTTGATGCTCATGCACATGACCATCCCCTGGGGCCACGGCGTGGATCGTCACTGGAGCGGCCACGTCCACCACCTGGCGCCCTTGGTGCCCTTCTTCGTGGCGGCCGCCATCCTGGGCGCTGCCCGGCTTGTGCGCTGGTGCCGCCATCCACGCCTGGGCCGGGCCGGCACCGTGCTGCCGTGGGCCGTGGCCACGGCGCTGCTGGGCTACGGTGTGTGGTGGAACCTCGCCTGGGCTGGGGGCTTCAACCTTGTGCTGCGGCCCTGGCCCAGCTGGCCCGATCGCTGGCATCCTGCCTGGTCACTGGTCGCAAAGCTACCCCCAGACGCCGTGCCCATCGTGCCCCTGGACGCCTCCCTGGCGGTGTCGGGCCGAGCGCGTTCCTACACCTTCAGCGAGAGCCTGCGGGACAAGGCGCCGGGCCAGGGGCTGGGAGCGGGCACCCACCTGTTGGTCCACCAGGACAACACCGAGGTGCTGGAGCTGGGCATGGCGATGCCCGGGGCCCAGCGCGTGGCCCACAGCGATCCTTACATCTTGATCGAGTGGGACGTGGGGGCCGAGGACCCCAACGCCGGCACCTGGAGCGACGCCGCCGGCCGCTTCAGGAGCTGGCCCTACAAGGAAGGCGGCCACCAGCTGCCTCCGGGAGTTGCGCCCCCGCCCACCGAGCAGGACCCGGAGCTGCCGGTGCTGCCACCGCCACAGCGTTAGCCTAGCCGCTGTCCTCGGGGATCTCGCTCAGCTCGACGTCGTATTGTGAGACGAGGTAGCCGCAGGCGCAGCAGCCTTCGTTGTCGGTGGACTCGGCGGAGACGGTGAGGGTCTCGTCGGAGTAGCCGTCGGCCGACAGCGTGATCTCGTGGTCTTCGTCCAGCGGGCAGCCGAGCTCCAGGTGGTCCACCCGCCAGTACGAGGAGCCGCAGGTGGGCGCGTCCACGGTGAGCTGGTCCTCACCCAGCAGCTCGCCGCTGCCGCCCTCGGTGACGTATACGATGATTGGGAAGGGGCACTCGTCGCAGATCGTGCCCAGGCAGCAGCCGCTGGTGAGCAGGGCGATGGCCATTGCGGTGGCGTGGCGTAGCGTGGGTCCTCCAGTCTGTGAAACAGCTTTGCACGGGCTGGGCGGCGAGGCCAGGTGCCGTCGTCTTTGTCACGCTTTGTGGTGTAGATGGATCCTGGACTTGCCACATGGTGTTTCGGGGACCAGATTGGCTCCTACGCTCGGCGAGGAAACGAACGTGCTCGCTTGGATGACCGAATGGGCCCTCGAGACCCTGGACCTGTTCAGGCTCATGGCCCCCTACCTGCTGCTCGGCCTGTTGCTGGCTGGGTTGTTGCATGTGACCGTGCCCAAGGCGTGGGTCACCCGCCACATGGGCGGCAAGGGCCTCGGGGCCGCCGTCAAGGCCGCGCTGGTGGGCATCCCACTGCCGCTGTGCTCTTGCGGCGTCATCCCCTTCGCCGATTCCCTGAAGCGCCAGGGGGCATCCACCCCCTCCATCACCAGCTTCCTGATCGCCACCCCCCAGACCGGGGTCGACTCCATCCTCGCCACCTCCGCCATGCTCGGCCCCCTGGTGGCCTTCTGGCGTGTGATCACTGCGCTGGTCTCCGGCGTCATCGGTGGCGGCCTCGCGGGGGTGGTCGATGAGAGAGGGCCCGAGCACGTCGCGGCGTCCCATGGCGGCCCCGGCGCAGCGTTGCCCCGTGGCTGGGCCGCCAAGCTGCGGGAGCTGACTTCCTACGGCCTGGGCATGCTGGTCGAAGACATCGCGTTCTGGCTGCTGGTGGGCCTGGCGGTCGGCGGCGCCATCGCCGCCTTCGTGCCCGACGACCTCTTCACGAGCGCCGTGTCCCACCCCGTCCTGCAGTGGGGCGCGGTCATGGCCGTGGCTGTGCCGCTGTATGTCTGCGCCACCGGCTCGATCCCCATCGCGGCGGCGCTGGTAGCCAAGGGCCTGCCCCTGGGGGCGGCCATCGTCTTCCTCATCGCGGGGCCGGCCACCAACGTGGCCACCCTCACCGTCTTCACCCGGGCCCTGGGTCGCCGCGTGGTGGTCGTCTACCTCGGCACCATCGTGGTGGTCAGCCTCGCCTTCGGCCTGGCCTTCGAGGCCTTCTTCCCCGACGCGGCCATGCCTGTGATCGGCGCCCACCACCACGACCACGGCCTTCTGGCCGACGTGACCTGGTGGGAGTGGGCCACCAGCGCCGTGCTCGTCGTGGCCCTCGCCCGCGCCCTCTGGATCCGCGGCGTCGCCCGCATCGAGCGCCTGCGCTCCGTCGCACCATCCGTTTCCCGAGAATCTGGAGAAACCGACATGGACATCATCGAGCTCGACGTGAAGGGCATGAACTGCCAGCACTGCTCCGGCTCCGTCGAAAAAGCGCTCAGCGCCCTGGAAGACGTGCGCGCCGTGGACGTCAGCCTGGACACCGGCCGCGTGGTCGTCTACGGCAACGGCGTGGACACCGCCGCCCTCATCGCCGCGGTTGTGGACAAGGGCTTCGAGGCCGAAGAAGCCCCGAAGCAGGGCGGCTGCGGCTGCAACTGCGGCTGCGCGAGCTAGTTGTCGGCCACAGGGATTCTGACCGATCCCAAGATGTTCCGCGAACCGATGTAGGGGAGGGG
>CAZHIK010001159.1:0-3072 GCA_964532635.1 uncultured Enterobacterales bacterium | reverse complement strand
GCTCATCGGCCAGCACGGTGCGCGCGTCCACGTTCCGGGGGGAGACGTCCACCAGCGCCTGCAGAGCCGGGACCACAGCGTCGGCGCCGTCGCGGTCGCGGATCAGGTCGGCGTACTGCTGGGTGGCGAAGGGATCCCAGGCGAGACGCCGGGACTCCTTTTCCCAGTTGGTGATGGCGGTGTCGAGATCGCCCTGCTGGCGGTACATCTCGGCCAGCGCGATCCGGGCGGCGTTGATGTGGCCCTGACGGCTGGACCTGGCCCGGTTGCCCAGGTTGAGGGTGTGGCGCAGGGGGCCCTGGGCGGCGGTGGGGTCACCCTCGATGAGATAGGCGACTCCAGCCACCACGCCGATGCCGGAGGCGAGGTCGGCGTGCTGATCGAAGGTGGCGATGGCCTGGGCGTTGTCGCCCGCGACGAGGTGGGAGTAGGCCACGGCGTTGGAGACCGCGAAGCAGGAGTCCATGTCCTGGGGCTGGACCCCGGAGGCCTCGCGCTCCTCGTCGTCCATCTTCTCGATCTCTTCACGCTCTTCCGCGGACAGCGAGGCCCAGGCCACGTAGCGATCGAGGGACTTCTGGTAGGCCTTGCCCGCGTCATCGAAGCGGTGGGCGTGAGTGTAGGCGGAACCCAAGGCGTCCCAGCGCTTGCAGGAATCGGGATCCAGGCTGGTGGCCTCCTCGAGGTCGGTGACGGCCTTGTCGGCTTCGCCAGCCAACAGGTGGAGGATGGCCTTTTCGTACAGGATGCCAGCGCGCTCTTCCTGCTCGGCCTTCAGGTCTTCTTCGGTCTTCTCTCCGGCCTCTTCCTCTTCTTCGTCGGGCTCGAGTTCCTTGGCCTTGGAGGCGATGACATCCTGGATGGGCCAGTCGCGCTGCTGGGCGGTGGCGAGGCGGAGGGCGACCTGCTGGGAGCCGGGATCGTAGGCGAGGTCGTAGTCCACCAGGTAGTCGTAGGCGAGCCGACCGACGACATCGCCGGCGTAGGCCTCGGTGCTGAGGTCGCCCTGTCCGACCCACTTGGGTCCGATGGTGAGATCACCAAGGGAGATCTCCAGGTAGTGGTTCTCCCAGTCGCCCGAGCTGTGGCTGGGGGCTTCACCCACCTCGACCGAGTTGCGGACGAAGCTCCAGGTGTCGGAGGTAGCGATGCCGAGCTTGACGGGCTGACCCGCGATCTCAGCGTCGACGATGGCACCCCAGCCGACGTCGTAGTTCTTGCGGGCGGTCCTGGTCTTGAACTCGATGGGACCCGCGGACTCGAAGGGCAGCACGGTGCCACCCACGGCGTCCAGGATGGCCTGGCCCTGATCGGGCGTGGAGAAGCGAACGATGCCCTCGGTGGGGAGGATGGCGGCGGGCAACTCGAGGGCACCCAGGCCGAGGATGCCACCCCAGACCGTGATGCTGTGCTCATCGATCTTCGGAGGCTCCTCGTCGAGCTGGCCCAAGACACGAGCATCGATGTCGCGCAGCACCAGGCCTTCGGCCAGGGACAGCTCATCGAAGTGGGTGATGCCGAACTTGCCGCCTGGCTTGTAGACGGTGTCTTCCTTCTTCTGGCCCAACGAGGCGAAGAACTTCTTGTTCTTGGTCTTGGTCTCGACGCCCATCGCATCGGCAAAGGACTTGCTGACGATCACCCAATCGCTGCCGACATCCAGCGCGAAGAGCCAGTAGGCGTCTTCGTTGTTGGGATCGCTCACGCGGACGTAGGGGAGAGTGGCGCCCCACCCATCGGTCAGCAGCGGAACCTCGACCACACCGTCGATTTCGACCTCGCCGACGCTGCCCATGTACTTGTCGTACGGATTGCCCGCGAGGGCCGTGGCAGGCAGGCACAGAGCGAGAAGAGCAAGAGCGCGCATTAGGGAACCTCCTGTGGTGGGTGGGGTTATCCTCTTGCCGGGTGGGGGTCCACCACCCGGGGGCTCCGAGAGCATTGCTGCTGACGAAGGGATCGGATAGCGCGTGCGCCCCGCCAATCCATCTTGGGGCAAGGCCTCGAGTCAACAAAGGAAACTTCGATGTCCACGACCATCTACGATGTCCATGCACGCATGATCCTCGACTCTCGCGGCAACCCCACCGTCGAGGTGGAGGTGACCACCGAGGACGGCGCGATCGGTCGCGCCGCGGTGCCCTCGGGGGCCAGCACGGGCCGGCACGAGGCCGTGGAACTGCGTGACGCTGACAAGGAACGCTGGAAGGGCAAGGGAGTGGATCGTGCCGTCGAAAACGTGAATGTTACCCTCAGCGCTCATCTTGTCGGTCTCGACGCCACCGATCAGCGCGCCATCGACGCCCTGCTGCGCGAAGTGGACGGCACGGAGAACAAGGGGAACCTCGGTGCCAACGCGATCCTGGGCTGCTCCCTCGCCGTGGCCCGAGCCGCTGCTGGCGCGCTGGACCTGCCCCTGTACCGCTACGTCGGCGGCACCAACGCCTGCGCCCTGCCGGTGCCCATGATGAACGTCATGAACGGCGGCGCCCACGCCGACTGCGGCATGGACATCCAGGAGTTCATGCTCTTCCCCGCCGGCTTCGACACCTTCAGCGAGGCCTTGCGCTGCGGCACCGAGATCTTCCACACCCTCAAGTCTCTGCTGTCCGCGCGTGGCCTGGCCACCGCGGTGGGTGACGAAGGTGGCTTCGCTCCGCACCTCGAGCGCGACGTCGAGGCCCTCGACCTGCTGATGGAAGCCATCGAGCGTGCCGGCTACCGTCCGGGCGAGCAGGTCTTCCTGGCGCTGGACGTCGCCGCCTCCGAGTTCTGGGACAACGACAAGGGCGGCTACAGGATGCGCCGCGCCGCCGGCCTCGGCCACGATCCCGCCACCTACCGCTTCAGCGGCGCGGAGATGGTGGACTTCTACGAAGGCCTGGTGGACCGCTATCCCCTGGTCAGCATCGAGGACGGCCTGGCCGAAGACGACTGGGAGGGCTGGTCCCTGCTCACCGAGCGCATCGGCAACCGCGTTCAGCTGGTGGGCGACGATCTGTTCGTCACCAACACCAAGCGCATCCAGCGGGGCATCGAGACCGCCGCGGCCAACTCGGTGCTCATCAAGGT
>CAZHIK010001158.1:0-3082 GCA_964532635.1 uncultured Enterobacterales bacterium | reverse complement strand
CACCGTCTCCACCGCGGTGCTGGAGGAGCATGTCCGCCTCGAGGTCCAGGACACCGGCTGCGGCATCGCCTCCGAGCACCTCGACGCCATCTTCGATCCCTTCTTCACCACCAAGCCCGTGGGCAGCGGCACCGGGCTGGGGCTCAGCGTGAGCTACGGCATCGTCAAGCAGCACGGTGGGGTCATCGAGGCCGACAGCACGCCCAACGACGGCGCTCGCTTCGTGGTGACCCTCCCCAAGAAGCCCCCTCCCCCCTCCGACGACGAGCCGGGGCGCGAACCTGTATAGCGGCACCATACAGCTGTATGTGGGACACGACAGCCAGGGCATCCTGGGAGTATTCCGCAAAAGCTCCCGACACCTGGTTGTGGCCGAAAGGCGAGGTTGGACTGTTCAGGAAATGAACAGGGGAACCTCGAGGGGATTGGCACGGGACTTGCTCTATGGATCGCCCTACCCGAGCCCCGAGGCGATCCGTGGAAGCTGCCCGAGTACTGCTGGTGGACGACGAAGAGTCGATCCGGACAGGCCTCAGCATCGCCCTGTCGCGGCGCGGCTACGACGTGGCCACCTGCGCCGAGGGCCTGCCGGCCCTGGTGGAGATCCGCAGCGCCCACCACCGCGGGCGCCCCTACCGCACCGTGGTGCTCGACGTTCACCTGCCCGACATCGACGGCATCCAGCTGCTGCACACCATCAAAGCCTCCTACCCCGACACGCCGGTGCTGATGATCTCCGGCTACGGCAGCGAGGCCCTCACCCGTGCTGTCGAGCGCACCCCGGGTAGCCAGTACCTCGGCAAGCCGTTCGCGCCCCAGGAGCTCATCGACGCGATCGAGCGCATCGCTCCCGAGCCCTCCGCCCCCGCTGCCAGGCCCCTGGAGCGTCGCCAGCCCGCTCTCCACGCCACGGCCCACGCCCTGATCCGCGTGCGCGACCACGCCGACGCCTCCGAGGTCATGGAGTGCTTGTACGAGCTGGACGGGCTCTGCTACCACCACCTGGTCCTGGGTCGCTGGGACGTCGTCGCGCTGCTCCAGGGGCTCGATCGCGCCGTCCTGGAGCGCCGCCTGCAGGCCTGGCAGGGAGAGCATGGCGAAGCTGCGGAGGTGACCCTGCTGCACAGCCGCCAGCCGCTCGTGGAGCCGGACCTGTGGCCAGTGCTGGTGGATGCCGCCAGCGCGGCTCCCGCGACCCCCAGCAAGCCCAGCGGTCAGGACGCCTTCGTGGTGCTCGAGGTTCAGCCGGAGCACCTGGTGGAGACCTACGTCCGCACGAGCTTGATGGACGACGTGGTGCAGTGCGATGCCACCCGGGACCGCAGCTCTCTGGTCCTGTACGTGCGCAACTGGGCCGGCGACGGTGACCTGCTCCGCGTCCCCGACTCCCTGCGCCTCATGCCGGGTGTGCTCCGGGCGCGGGCCCTGCCCGTGGTGGAGTTGGTGCGCGAGCACCGCCGCACGGCCCCCCGGAATCCCTCACTCGTCCGTCGGGGAGGCCGCCCATGAACCAGCCCACCCGCGAGCAGCTCCGCACCGCCGCCAGCACCTGTGGCCTGTGTTCCCTCGCCTGCCCGCTGGAGCTGCAGGTCGCGGGCGGCACCTTGGCTGCCTCTCGGACCCTGGGCGGCGCCGAGCCGACCTGCCCCCGAGGTGCGTGCGGACCCGCCCTCCTACAGGGTGAGGCCCGCCTGCGCCTCCCCAGGATCCGTACCGGGAGCGAGCAGCGCGAAGTGGGCTGGCCTGTGGCCATCGCCACCGCTGCGAGCAAGCTCGAGCGCTGCATCGCCGAGCATGGCCCCAACGCCGTGGCTGTGCTCTGCTCGGGCAGCGTCACGCTGGAGGCGGCCTGGGTGCTGCGACAGATCGCCCAGGAAGGGCTCGAGACCACCTGGCTTGGCAGCCTCGGCGGTGCCATCCGCCAGGGCCCGCGCCGAGACCTCGACCCACTGCTGGGACGCACGGCGTCCACCTGTACACGGGAGGACCTCGAGCTGGCCGATACCATCCTGGTGGTGGGTGCGGATCCCGAGCGCACCCACCCAGAGCTGGCCGCGAGCCTCGAGCGCGCCGCCGCGGATGGCGCCCACCTGGCCGTGCTCCACTCCAGCCACACCCGTGCTGTCTACAGCGCCGAGCACTGGGTAGATGCCCGGCGGGGCACCCTCTCGACCCAGCTCGCCAGCCTGCTGGTCGAGGTTGTGCGAGCAGGCGAGGAAGAGATCTCGCCCTCCCCTGCCCTCGCCGAAGCCTGCCGACAGCTCATCGACGAGCACGACGTCGAGGAGGCGGCGCGCACGGCCGGCACCCGCGTAGAGGACATCGAGACCCTCGCCCGGCAGCTGTGCGAGACCGAGCGGCTGGTGGCGGTCTACGACCTGGACGACACCACCGAGCGCAGCAGCGGCGATCTGCTCCTGCTGGCAGCGTTGCTCGCTGTCCTGGGCAAGCTCAGCCGCTCCGGGTCGGGATTGCTCCTGCTCCGGTCGGAGGCCAATGACGCAGGCCTGGACCTCGCGGAGCTGCGCCAGGACATCTCCTCCCTGCTGCGGGATGGCGAGCCGAAGGGGCTGCTGGTCATCGGCGAAGATCCGCTGATGAGGCCAGAGCTGGCGCCCCGCTTGCGGGATCTGGACGCCCTGGTGGTGCTCGACGCCCACGACAGCCTCACCGCCGAGATGGCCGACGTCGTCCTGCCCGTGCCCAGCCTGGCCGAGACCGCCGGGACCATCGTGGCCTGCGACGGCCAGGTGCGGCGCCTGGAGTCGGCCCTTCCCCCCGCGGCTGGCAAGAGCCTGCTGTCCGTCCTCACCGCACTCGGTGAGCAGCTCGGCACCCCGGCTCCGTCGCAAGCACCGGCGCGAATCCGCGAGGAGATCTCCGTCGAGCTCGGCCGGGACTCCGCCTGGCTCGACAGACTCGGAGAGCGGGGCGGCACCTGGGCCTGGCGACCGGTGGCCTGTGACCAGGAGCTCATCCTGGAGCCCGCGCCCGGTTGCTGGCCCGTCCTGGAACACGCCTGGAGCCGACTCGCTGGCCTGCTGCACGTCAGCCGCCAGCGGACCGCTCGCAGGGAGGCCTC
>CAZHIK010001157.1:0-3084 GCA_964532635.1 uncultured Enterobacterales bacterium | reverse complement strand
GAGACCCTCGAGCTGGTGAAGCTGTTCGTGGAGCTGGGGGTCCGGCGGGTTCGCATCACCGGCGGCGAGCCCCTGGTGCGACGGGGCACGCCCTCCTTCGTGGCCGCCCTGGGCCAGCTCGAGGGCCTGGACGAGATCAGCCTCACCACCAACGGCACCCTGCTGGCCGAGCACGCCGAGGGCCTGGCGGCCTCGGGCCTGCACCGGGTCAACGTCAGCCTCGACTCCCTTCGCGCCGATCGCTACGAGCGTGTCACCCGCGGTGGCGATCTGGCCGCTGCCATGGCTGGGGTCCAGGCGGCTCGCGCCGCTGGGCTCACCCCCGTCAAGCTCAACACTGTGGTGCTGCCCGATCTCGAGCCCGACGAGGCCCGTGAGATCATCATGTGGTGCAACGCCGCCCCCCAGGACTTCATCCCCCGCTTCATCGAGTGCATGCCCTTCCAGGACATCGCCGCCGCGGGCACCGCGCTGACGGATCTGCAGAAGGCGCTGCAGCGCCAGTTCGCCATGGAGCGCGACGACCACGTGCCCGGCGACGGTCCGGCCCAGTATTGGCGGGTGGCGTCCACGGGGCTGCGGGTGGGCTTCATCGCGCCGCTCACCCAGCACTTCTGTGCCCGCTGCAACCGGCTGCGGCTCACCGCTGCCGGCCGCCTGGTCACCTGCCTGGGGCACAGTGGTGGCATCTCCCTGCGGGACATGCTGCGGGGTGGGGCGAGTCGGGACGAATTGGTGGAGGTGATCGCCCAGACCATCCAGGCCAAGCCTCGTGGGCATGCCTGCGCGATGGACAACGACGAGCTGTTCCCCAATACGATGTCGGAGATGGGGGGGTAGGGGTACGGGTGGTCCGTGGGTCGTGTAGCGTGCTCGTTCGCGTGATCGTCGATCGGGTTTCGTGGAGCGTGGTGCGTGAGGCGTGCTCGTTCGCGTGATCGTTGCTCGTGGGAGTGTGCAGCGTGTTGCGTGACCGCGGTTCACGGACCACGGTCCCCGCTCCACACCTCACGACCACGCGAACGATCACGCCCACGCTGGACGGTCGCCGCCCCACGCCTTCGAGACGCCGCTGACGTCGTCCCCCGGGGCTATCGCAGCTTCGCGGATCAGCTGTTGCGGGCTGGGGCCTCGGCGGGTGCCAACTTCGTCGAAGGTGCCAACCGGCGCACGGCGGGCGAGAAGCGCAACGCGTTCGGCAGGGCTCGGGGCGAAGCGGGCGAGGCCGCGGGACACGCCGAGATGTTGGCGACCCTTGGGCTGCTGCCTTGGGACAAGGCGCACCGGGTCATGGAACTGGCGGACCGGCTGTGCGCGGTGCTCACACGGCTGCTGCAGCGGTGGGGCTGACCGGACCTACGGCGGATCCAGCTGCCCGAAGTAGTTGTTGCCCCAGCAGGCGATCCGGTCGTCGTCGCGCAGGGCGCAGCCGTGGTACTTGCCCACGGCGATCTGGGTGTAGCTGCCCTCGGGGGGATCGCACTGGCCGAGGTCCACGTCGCTGTCGCCGTCCTGGCCGATGCAGCCCCAGCAGGCGATGGTCCCGTCACCGGTCAGCGCGCAGCTGTGGTAGCTGCCGGCGGCCACCTGGGTGTAGCTGCCCTCGGGGACCTGGCACTGGCCGTGGTCGTATGGCTCGCCGTCGTTGGTGCCCAGGCAGCCCCAGCAGTCCAGCGTGCCGTCGGCGGCCACCGCGCAGCTGTGCCACTTGCCGGCGCTGACCTGCGACCACACGCCCTCTTCGGGTGCGTCGAGCTTGCCGTTGTCGTCGTCGCCCCAGCAGTGAAGCTCACCGTCTGTGTCCACCCCGCAGCCGTGCTGTGAGCCCGCCGAGATCTGGGAGTAGATGGTGTAGACTTGGTCGCACTGGCCGTAGTCGTGGCCGCAGCCCCAGCATGCGGACACACCTTTGTCGTCCAGCGCGCAGGAGTGGTAGGTCCCCACCGTGATCTGTGCATAGGAACCTTCGGGGGCGTCACACTGGCCGTGGTCTTCGTCGCCGCCGCAGCCCCAGCAGCGAATCTGCCCTTCGAGGTTCAGGCCGCAGCCGTGGTAGAAGGTGACCCCCAGCTGCACCAGGCTGCTCCCAGGGGGGCTGGCCTGGTGGGTCTCGTCGGAGCCCCAGCACTCCGCCATCCCGTCGCGATCCAGGCCGCAGCTGGTGACGCCACCAGCGGCGACGCTCATCCAGACGCGCCCTTCGGAGGAGATGTGCTCATCTTCTGTGCTGGTGTCGGTGGCGGAGTCGACCGGGTCGGGGGTGCAGCCGGCCAGGGAGAGCAAGAGACAGGCCGTGATGGGGTGGACAGACATGGTGCCGGACCTCGGAGCGTCGCCTGCAACATAGCGTGCCAAGGCGGAACTGCCGTCACCGAGGGCCAGGGAGGATAGGAGTCGGTGAGCCAGGGAGCACCCCATGCGCATCGGCGCCATCATCGTCCTTGCACTGAGCGCGGCCGCGTGCTCCCCGCCGGATCCGGCCCCCACCGAGCTGGACGAGCTGGCCCACTTCTTCCTGGCCCAGGTGCACGCCCAGGAGCACGCGCGGATCCTCGAGGGTGCGGCCAACCTGGCCCTGTGGTTCGACGACCAGGGCCTGGCCGGCCCCGGTGCTGCCAGCGGGACCATCAGCGACCTGACCCAGGACGAGGTGCTGGCTCTCGATGAGCTGACCTGGGAGCCCGATCCCGCGCCCGCGGTGGGGGTCTTCGCCATCTCCGAGCTGGACTGCCCCCTCGCCACCGCCGAGGCGGTCAACCTCCACGAAGACCAGCTCGAGCTGTTTCCGGACAGCTACCGTTCCTACAGCCGCTCCTACGACAGCGATCCCGACTGCTACCCGGCCGGGAGCTGCGACGCGGTGGACTGGATGGCCGAGATCGAAGACGGCTTCGTTGGGGGCTTCGGCACCATGACCTACCGGGTGGCGGCCAAGATGCGCCGCAGCCGCGACGAGGCCGGCGAGCCCGGCGCCATGCTGGTGCGATCGGTGATGCCCGAGCCCGCCGCCGAGGAGTACAGCTCCGGCGGCTACGAGCAGAGCTACCACATCGGGGTCTACATCCCCCGGGGCGCCGACCGCAG
>CAZHIK010001156.1:0-3089 GCA_964532635.1 uncultured Enterobacterales bacterium | reverse complement strand
GAGTACGACGAGATCGTCTCGCGTCTGCCTCAGATCTGGAACGATCTGGTCAAGTACCACCGCGAGCGAGGCCTCCGGATCCGGCGCCAGGTCACCACCACCTTCAACAACATCATGACCATCGTGAAGAACGCTCCGTCGGTGAACCTCGGCCAGGGCTGATCCCCTTGTCCTGCCGTCCATCCCCAGGCGGCGTCCCCCGCAGGAGAAGTCTCCGAGCCGCAGGCCATCACCTGCGGCTCGCGCTCTGTGTGGCACTGCTGTTGGCCTGCGCGCCCAGCGCGGCAGCGGAGCCCGTCGACACCGCCGTGTGGGCGGACCGTCTCGGAGCCGAGGATCCCGAGCAACGGCGGGCGGCGATCCACGCCCTGGCCGATGTGGGAGGTGTCCAGGCTGTCGAGCTGCTCTCTGCCCGCCTCGAGCACGAGCCGGACGACGCCATGCGGAGGGCCATCCACGACGCGCTGCTCCGAATCCAGCTCGATCAGGAGCAGCTCGCCTCGGTCCTGGCCGACAGCGACACCGCGGCGGCTCGGGCCTTCGCGGCCCACGCCCTGGGCCACCACCGCACCCCTGGGTCCGTGGCAGCGCTGCTCGGCGCGCTCCGGGACCCCGAGCCCAGCGTGCGCCGCGAGGTCTACGAGGCCTTGGGCACCAGCGGTGACCGCACAGCCATCCAGGAGCTCATCAAGGCCGCCGTGCGCGAGAGCTCCCCTGCCCTGCGAGAACAAGCCGAGCAGGCAGCGCAGCGGTTGGCGTCCGAGTCCGGCCGGCCCAGAGAGGTGCTGGTGGCCATATCCATGCTCCAGGGGGGAAACCTGGACGATCAGCTCTGGGCGGTCGAGGTGCTCGGTGAGTCCGGAGACTGGCGAGCCCTGCAGGTATTGCTGGACGCCGCTGGCACCGCCACGCCGCAGGTCCGCCGAGAAGCCATCAAGGCCCTCGGCCTGCTCGGTGACCACCGCGCGGTCCCGCCCCTGCTCGACATGCTGTCGAGCAGCAGTGGCCGCACGCAACACTACGTGATCGGCGCTCTGGCCCTGCTGGGAGACGAGTCCTCCCTCGAGCCCCTGGGGGCCCTCGTGGACGATCCCGATCCGGCCGCACGAGTGCTGACCATCCGAGCCCTGTCCTCCCTGGACCATCCCGGTGTTGTCGACCTGATCATCCCAGGGCTCCAGGACGTCGAAGAACCCGTCCGCATCGAGGTCATCCACGCACTCGGGCGCAGCGGTGGAGAGGCCGCGGTCGCCGCCCTCGTCCAAGCGCTGGACGACCCCTCACCTTTCCTGCGGGCCGAGGCCTCGCGCCTGCTCGCCGAGAGCGGCGCTCCCTCCGCCGAGGCGCCCCTGCTCGATGCTCTCGAGGACCGCGACTCGTTGGTGCGCCTGACCGCCGCCGAGGGCCTGGCCCGCATGGGGGCCGAGTCGGCACTACCCAGGCTCGAAGAGCTCGCGCGCAGCACCCGCGACGACGAAGAGCGCGCTAGCTATGAGCGCGCAGTGGACCGCCTCTCGGGCGCCAGTACGTCCCCCTGAGGCCCGCGCCCCTACTCCCACTCGGTGAGCATGGCTTCGACCGCGATGCGGTCCTTGCCGGCGAGCTCCTCGAAGCGGACACCCATGCCGGGCTGCATGCAGCCAGCCTCTTCGGGGGTGAGTACCCAGCAGACCTCACCCACGGTGTCCACGGGATCCTCGCGGCCCGGGATGCGGAAGCGGAGGCGGAAGCGCGTGCCGACCTCGAGGGGATTGGAGGTCTGGATGAACATGCCGCCGATGCTCATGTTGGCGGTGTAGTCGATCAGGAAGTCTTCGCTGGACTCGTACTCGACCAGCATCCTGATGGGCAGACGCTCGGCGGTGCGCTTGTCGGAAGGGTGTCCAGACACGGCTTTCTCCTGGGGGACTGGGAATTCGATGTGGCCGGAGTGCGCTGGCCAGGGTCGAGAGCCTCCAAGTAACACCCAGCGGAACGACGCGGCGACTCCAGGTGGGGTGGTTTGTTGTTCAAAGGTTGACTTGCACCGTCCGCTGGCGGGGCGCTAGACTGCTCTCCCCTCCCGCGGAGGTTCCGACGCCATGCGTGTCCTCGCGTCTTTGCTCGCCTTCTCCAGCCTCGCCCTCGTCAGCTGCAACCAGTACGAGTACTTCCTCCTCGCGGGCTACGAGCAGGCGTCCTTCCAGAACGAAGCCGACATCCTCTTTGTCGTGGACAACTCGCCCTCGATGTACGACGAAGCCTCGGCCCTCGGGCTCAACTTCAACGCATTCGTCGAGCGCCTGGTCGATCCCCAGGAGGGCACCGGTGTCTCCACCGACGGCCTGGCCGACGCGGTCGACAACTACGTCCTCTACGTCACCCAGCGAGGGCGATTCATCGACTACCAGTTGGCCATCACCACCACCTCCGCCGATCCCGGCGACGACTCCAACGGAGACGGCGACATCGTCGAGCAGGGTGAAGTCGGCACCCTCACCGGCGCTCCCGACGTCATCCACGAGGACACCTCACCGGATGTCCAGGGCGACTTCGTGGCCACCGTCCTCTGCGACTCCACCTGCTGGCCGGGCGAGTGTCAGGGCGAGGACACCACCGGCTGTATCCCCTACGACCCCTACTACGAGTGCGGGGACGATCCCGGCGACCAGGTCACCTGGGACTACCTGGAGTGCATCTGCGGCTCCGACTGGGAGCCCCCAGAGTGTGGCTCCGGCACCGAGGAAGGTCTCGAGGGAGCGCTGCTGGCTCTCTGTCGGGCGGTCGAGTCTCCGCCGGAAGCCTGCTTCGAGCACGACGGCTCGCCCCTCGAGGACTCCGACGTCCTGTCCAACGACGGCCTCATCCGCGATGGAGCCAACATCATCGTGGTCATCGTCACCGACGAGGGCGACGGCTCCCGCCTGCTCCCCCAGGGCGAGGACGATCCCACCCCCTACCTCGACATCTTCGACGAGTTCGACAGCCGCATCACCTTCGCGGTGATCGGGCCCAACTACGATACCGAGGACCACTCCTTCGAGTGCAACTCCGGCGGCGGCACCAGCTCGGGCACCCGCCGCTAGCAGCTGGCGGCAGAGTCCACCGGT
>CAZHIK010001155.1:0-3096 GCA_964532635.1 uncultured Enterobacterales bacterium | reverse complement strand
GCGTCTTTCAGGCGCTGCAGGCTGGTGCGATCCTCGCGCAGGTCGACGCCGTGCTTGGACTGGAAGTGATCGGCGAGGTGGTCCAACAGCCGGAAGTCGAAGTCCTCGCCACCCAGGAAGCTGTCGCCGCGGGAGGCCATGATCTCGTAGACACCGCTGGACATCCGCAGCACGCAGACGTCGAAGGTGCCGCCGCCCAGGTCGAAGATGATCAGCTGGCGGTCCAGGTCCTTGCGGTAGCCATAGGCGAGTGCAGCCGCGGTCGGCTCGTTGACCAGGCGCTCGCACCGCAGCCCAGCCAAGCGGGCGGCCTCGAGGGTGGCCTCGCGCTGGACGTGGGTGAAGTAGGCCGGAACCGTGATGACAGCCTCGTCCACCTCTTCGCCCAGTGCACGCTCGGCGATCTGCCGGGCGACCTGCAGGATGACGGAGCAGACCTCCGAGGGGGTGAGGCTCTCGTCGCCCAGGGCGACCATCACACCACCATCGGGGCCTCGCTCGAGCTCGAAGCCCACACGCTCCGCGGTGCGCTGAACCTCGACCGTGTCGTAGCGCCGGCCGATGAGGCGTTTGACCGCATAGACGGTGCGCTCCGGAGCGCTGAGGATCAGGTTCTTCGCGGCCTGGCCGATGACGTAGCGGCCTTCTCCCTTCCAGGAGACGCAGGAAGGGAGGACCTTGTAGCCCTTCTCGTCCTCGAGGACCTTGGGCCGACCGTCGAGGATGACGGCGACAGCGGTGTTGGTGGTGCCGAGGTCGATGCCGATGCTCTTGCCCATGCTTCTCCCTGGACGGCTCGGTTGGCCTGGAATCGGAATCGCGTCGTACGCGCCTGCGGGATCATACCAGCCTGGAGTCGTCGATGCCCGAACCCGCGCCCTCGAAGAGGGGTAGTTGCGGGGTGGCGGCCGCGTCGCGCGCCAGCAGTGGCGCCGGACCGCCGAGGCAGGCGGAGCAGCATCCCGTGATCTCGCGACCCAGCGCGGTAGCCAGTCCCTCGAGCCCAGCGGCCGAGAGGGAATCCACCCGGAGCCAGGCCTGCAGCGCCACGGGATCCAGCCCCCCGGCACCGGCCACGGCGGGGGCGGCCAGGTCGATGCCGTAAGGGCAATCCGCGGCTTGCAATGGGCCAAAGCACCGGAGGTGAACCTGCTTTGCCCCTGCCCGTTGTAGGCCCTTCGAGGCATCCCGCAGGTGATCGAAGGGGGTGTTGGGTGCGAAGACCAGAGCGACGCTCCGCCCCCTCACCGCGGGAGCGATGACGCGAGCTCCAGCATCGTCGGGCGGACCGTCCGTGCCCATGCCCACCGGGTCGAAGGCCGGCGCCATGGGAAGTCCGGCTTGCTGGGCAAAGGCCATCCCCGCCGCGGCGCAGACGCCAGGAAGCGTGGCCACAGCGTCGGCGGGCGCCGGGCTCGAGGCAGCCAAGGCGCGCCCCAGGCGCTGCCGTACAGCGAAGGCCGACAACCCCTCGAAGCTGGCCGCAGGGCGGGACAGGTCGAGCCACTCCAAGGCGCAGGGAAAGCGGGGGTACACACCCCATGGCCGCAGGGAACGCGGCGGGGAGCCGGGCTCGAGCAACGCGACCTCACCCGCTGCCAGCTCTCGCTGCTCGGTCACACCCTGGGCAGCCAGCGCCGCGGGATCGCTGGCCACCAGGTGCGCTCCACCCCTCGCGCCGATCCACAGGGGTCGGAAGCCGCGGGGATCCCGAACCGCCACCGCCAGTTCCTCGGTGATCAGGGCCAGCGAAAATCCGCCGACCATGCGCTCGAGGGCCTCGACCAGGCGGTTGACCAACGTGCGCTGCCGGCTCTGAGCCATCAGGTGGAGCAACAGCTCTGCCTGCCCCCCACCCCGCAGCAGGGCTCCACCTTCGACCATTGCCTGTCGGAGCGCGGCGCCGTTGTGAATGCAACCGGTGAGGCAGGCCACCACCGCCTGGTCTGCGACGTTCCCGACCGCGACGGGGGAGCGGGGAAGGCCGTACCCCAGCCCGCCGACCGCCAGCAGACCGCGTGCAGCCTGTAGCCTGGGAGCGCCCAGGGACTGCTTGGCATCGCAGATGCAACCCCGGTGCTCGGTGACCGCCACATCGGCCCCCGCCAGCACGGCGAGAGCAGCCTGCCCGCCGTGGCGATGCGCGAGGCCGGGGAGAGCGTCGCGGAGTGCGACCGTGCAGCCGAGGCCCCCCGCGATGGCGGTGAAGCCGCTGGTCTCTGCCGGCTGGATCATGTCCATGGACGATGGGCTCCTGCGGCGCGAGGGGCTAGTCTTCGGACTTGCGGCCGCGCTGCTTGCGAGTGGACACCTCGATGCGCAGGCTGATGCCCGGCTCGACCACGAAGTGGGTACCCGCCAGCTGGTACTCGCCTGCCGGCAGGCGACCCACGAAGCTGCCGTACTCCTCGAGGGCAAGGGCAGCGAACTCCACCGCCGCGCGCCTGTCGGGAGCGAAGGGCATCGCCCCGGGCTGGAGCAGCGCGGATCGCTGGGGGCTGGTGGTGAGCACCACCTGCCCATACTCGGACTCGATCGCGCGCATCCAGTCGACCAGCTCATCGTCGCGGACGAGGTCGATGGCGGCCTGCAGCCGCTCCCAGGTGGCCTGGACATCACCTCGGGCACGGGCCGCGTGGGCGCCGTGGAGCAGATCGTCGTAGCGGAGCTCCACCCCCAGGTCCTGCAGCTCACGGAACTTGTCCTCGAGCCCCACCCACACCTGGCGGCGAGCGAGCTGCTCCATCTCACCGGAGATGCGCTGATGCTCGGCCGCCATGACGGCGGGATCGAGCTGCTCGGGCTCGGATTCTGCGGCGCTGGCAACCGCCAACAGAGCTGCACAGATCCAGGCGAAGGGGGGCACCAGGGACACCGACGAGACCTCGGGGGCAGGCACGAGCTCCGGGAGAGACCACTCCGGAGGCGGTACCCGATAGCCTCTTCCAGGGGACGGCGCGAGCCCTCCAGCCGGGGCGTGCTACGTTGCATCCTCCCCGAACCGCCCGCAGCCCCGCCCCCTCCTGATGACGAGCAGCCAGCCCTTCCCCCCCCCCTCCCGGCCGCGCGGGGCCGTAGCCTGGGACTCGGCCGTTT
>CAZHIK010001154.1:0-3099 GCA_964532635.1 uncultured Enterobacterales bacterium | reverse complement strand
ATCGACGGCAGCATGCTCTCGCGCAACCAGGGGGCTGGGCTCTTCTTGGACGACGCCTCGGCCCAGATCAGCGGAAACGACTGGTCGGGCAACGACACGGACCTGCTGGTGCAGGGCGAAGCCTGCCTCTCACCTCGAGAAGACTACGCGGAGGCGCCGACCAGCGAGATCTGCCCCACCTGGGACAGACCATCCTGCGAGCTCCGGTTCAGCCTGAACCTGACAACCGCGGAGCTGGACCCAGCTCTGCCACCACCACCGACCCTGGCACGCCACGCTCCTCTGGCCGCGGTCGATGTACGACGCGCAGTTCTCGCGCCGAGCACGCCATGACCGCTTCCTCCCCTACCCTCCTACTCCTGGCCGGCCTGAGTCTCAGCCTGGCTGGTTGCGGGGAGAAGCAGCGCCGAGTGAAGGACACGGGTGAGATGCACGAGTGCGCCGAGGGCTGGCTGGCAGACCGGGGGCAGTGCGTGCCCGAGAGCTGTGGCACCGGGCCCTGGGGGAATCTGGAGGTGGATGACTCTACCATCCACGTAGACATCGAAGCTGCCGAGGGCGGCGACGGCAGCGAGTACGCACCGCTCCGTGCCATCCAGGCTGGGCTGGACCTGGCAGGCTCCCGCGGTGGCGGCCTGGTCGCCGTGGCGGCCGGCACCTACCCCGAGACGCTCGAGCTGGGCACGGACCACGCTGGAGTACACCTGGCCGGGCGCTGCCAGGGGCTGGTGACGCTGGATGCGAGCGTGGGCGACGAAGACACAGCCGGGATCTGGCTCAACACCCGCTACGGTGAGGTGGAGCTGTCGGGCCTGCGCATACTGGGGTCGGGGTACGTCGGGGTGCTGGTGGGTTCGGGGGTGGTGCGACTGCATGACATGCGCTTGCAGGAGAGTGGTGACGCCGCGATCGGAGCCTTTCGGGCCGACACGATGGCGCCGACCAGCCTGGCCCTGGAGGGCTGCGAGCTCATCGGGAGCACGGCGAACGGGATCCTGGCCATGGATGCGGGCACCCAGATCACGCTCCTGGACTCCGAGATCCGAGACACCCTGCCTCTGGGGTACGTGTACATGGGGTACGGCATCGAGCTGTGGGGCGGTGCCTCGCTCCTGGCCGAGCGCTGTGAAGTCGCCGGGAGCGCTGCGATGGGGGTTGCCGTCCTGGACTCGGGCACCGAGGTCACGCTCGTAGACACCGTGGTCCGAGACACCCTGCCCGACCCGGACGGAGACTCCGGTGTCGGTGTCGCAGTCTCCGACGGTGCCAGCTTCGTCGCCAGGGGCTGCGAGTTCGCGGGGAACACGGCGGCAGGAGTCTGGGCCAGGCACGAGGGCACCGAGGTGGTGCTCGATGACACCCTGATCCGGGACACACTTCCCCAGGGGAACGGGGGAGCGGGGTACGGCATCGCCGCACAGCTGGGCGTCACCCTCGCAGCGCGAGGCTGCGAGGTCGTCAGGAACACATCGATGGGTATCGCGGCCTGGGACTCGGCCACCCAGATCACCCTCGCTCACTCCGTGGTCCGGGACACCAGGCCGGACGGAGGCGAGGAGGACGGGTACGGCATCCAGGTCTCGGATGGAGCCACGCTGACAGCCATGGGCTGCGCCCTCGCCGGGAACATCGCGGCAGGAATGCTGCTCGAAGAACCCGGCACCGAGGTCACGCTTCGAGACACCGTGATCATGGACACCCAGCCCAACGAGAACGGAGAGGCCGGATACGGCATCCTGATCGGCAGCGGCGCCACGCTCCAAGCCGACGGCTGTGAGGTCACCGGCAATCGAGCCCAGGCGATAGCGGCCTTCCATCCTGGCACCCGGGTCACGCTCCGCGACTCTGTCCTCTCCGAGACGAGATCGAGCTACGACCTGAGGGGCATGGTAGGGCTCGGGCTCGTCGCACAGGAAGGTGCCTCGGTGGTGGCCTCCGGACTTCGGGTTCGGGACAACGAGGGGCCAGGCCTCTACGCGGTGAGCCGTGGCTCGCAGCTCACCTGTGTCGGCTGCACGTTGCTGGGCAACCAGTTTGCAGGTGCTGCCGTGGTCGATGGAGGTGTACTGGTGATCGAGGGCTCCGAGATCGCGTCCACCCTGCCGAGCCCCAACCTGGGGGGTGGGGTGGGCGTCTGGGCTGCCTCACAGAGGGACCTCGCCCCCCCCTCTCTGTTCATCCACAACAGCGCCATCACGGACAACCAGGTGGCCGGGATCTGGCTGGCAGGGACGGGCAGCTACGTGTTGGAGGGCAACCGGATCTCGGACAACACCGCCCTGCCCCACGGGACCACGACCCGCTGCGGAGACGGCGTGTACGCCGCCGCTACCGAGTCCGTGAGCGGGGTGCTCGCGCTGTCCGGCAACACGATCACTGCCAACCAGGGCAGTGGGCTGTTCCTGGACGATGGGCACGCGCAGCTCGAGAGCAACACATTTGCAGGCAACGCCCCCGACCTGTGGGTCCAGGGTGATGCCTGTCTGGGCTTCCCCGACGACGGGCCCAAGGCCTCCACGAGCGAGATCTGCCCCGAGTGGGCCCGGCCCACCTGCGCTCTCGAGTTCTCACTGAGCCTGACGGCGGCAGACCTGGTTCCGGCGCGCACCCTGCCGCCGGACTCGCAGCCCATCCACCAGCCGTTCACGACCTGCGGCTCCCCCACGCCCTCCCCTATGCTCGAAGACTCGGCTCCCGGTCGATAGCTCTGGCGGGCGCGGTCTCATCCGCCTACCGCCCCGTGGCAACCAGCGGACTGCGAAGCGACGGCTGCAACACCCTCGGGCGATCGACGGCATCAGCGACGAGCACGGAGGTCGGAACTGGCATCGCCGCATTCGGAGACCGATAATCGCGGCCAGAGGTTCCTCCACGATGAACGGACGCGCCCCCCCCCTCCTGCTCCTGGCTGGCCTCGGGCTCACCCTCGCCGGGTGCGGGGAGAAACAGCGACGGGTGGAGGACACCGGGGAGATCCCCGACTGCGCCGAGGGCTGGCTGGCGGACCGTGGAGCCTGTGTCCCCGGGAGCTGCGGAGTCGGGCGCTGGGGGAATCTGGAGGCGGGGGAAGGCACGGTCTACGTGGACATCGATGCGGCT
>CAZHIK010001153.1:0-3102 GCA_964532635.1 uncultured Enterobacterales bacterium | reverse complement strand
ATCGGACACGAAGGCGCGAGCCAGATCCGAGGGCAGCACGCCGTAGCGCAGGAAGGCCATGCCCTCGTCGGTGGCCTTCATGAACCGGATCTCGACCAGGGCCGAGAGGTAGCCGGCGAGGCTGCGGTCGGTGAGCACCACCGGCCCCTCGCCACGACGGACGTACACCATGTCCCGCTCGGTTCGGAAGAAGCGGTGCCTCGGCGCCACGGCGTCCACGAGCGCGTCGAACAGCCCAGCGACGGTGTCGACGTTGATCACGTAGTCCACGACGGGGCGACCGGGATCGGGGGGCGGGGGAGCCTGACGGTCGCCCTTGCTCTCATCCTTGAGCCGCTGTCGCACCTCGCCCACGGTGGCGTCGAAGACGCGGGCCTTCATCTCGGCCAGGGCGCGGAGCTCCTGGAGCATGGGCTCCCGCTCCGCGGCGGGCAGGCGAAGCAGCGCGGCGATGGCATCCCGCAGCCGGGCCAACCTGGCGGGCTCGTCCGCGAGGTCGGCCCACACCTGGCGGGTCCGCTCCACGACCTCAGCGCCATCCACGACAGACCGCACCTGCTCGGGGATCGGGACGCCCGCCAGCTCGGCCACGGTGTCACAGGCGGCGCGGAAGTCGGCCGCCCGGCCCCCCCTCACCAGAAAGTCGAAGACGCTGAGGGTCTCGCCGGTGCGGAATGAGTGGAAGGAACCGCGTGACGCCTGCCCCGTCCCGTCGGCTACGCCAGCCGAGGGGTTGCGGTCACCGGAGGGGGATCCGGGATCCCTGCACTGGAGCCAGCCGGCTCCGGCATCCTCGCCCGTGAGCAGCTCGCCGTAGACGGCTTCGAGGGGCAACGCTGCCAAGGCCGCGCTCCGCCACGACTGCCAGCTGCCCGAGGAACCTACCGAGCGGCGACGACGGCCGCCGCGGCCGGTGTTTCTCCTGGCCTTCGTGCGAGGCTTCGCCTGCGCGGCCCGGAAGGCCGCGAGCTCGTTCGCCAGCACGGCGAACAGGTCCACGTCCTCCGGGATCCGTGTCAGGTCCACCGACGAGTCGCGGTGGGGGCGCTCTGCGGAGGGCTGGCCCTTGGTGGCGCGGGTGCCGTAGAGCTTCAGGATGCGCGATGGGTTGAAGGTGGACGTGTCCACCTTGGCGGTCGGCGTGGAGAACCGCGCGTGCAGCAGCTTGAGCAGCTCGTGAGCGTCCTTGGCGGCCTTGGCCACGGACTCGCCCGTCCTCGCCACCAGGGGGACCAGCAGGTGCCAGCCGTTGCCGCTGTCCGCGAGCATGGCGTCAACACCGCGTTCGGTGAGCCAGGCGCGGACAGCCAGGGCCACCTCCAGGGCGGAGGCCTTCTCCGCGTCGGTGGAGGAAACGCCGCGGGGCTCGCGCTCGGAGTCCACGTCCACCACGAACACCGTGTAGGCAGCGATGTCGCTGTCCTTCGCGGTGACGCGAGAAGGGCGAAGGCGACCCACACGCCCCTCCGCGCTCTCAGGGCGCACGGCCTGGAGCGAGAAGTAGAAGGCGGCCTCGCCGTTGCGGGGGTGTTCACCCCGGGGCAACTCCTGCCTGGGATCGGCCCCCACCGGCTGGAGCAGGGCCACCAGGTCATCCAGGTGCTCCGGTGCGAAGCAGCCCGACCAGATGCGGGTCCGCTTGCCCGCTCGACGCAAGACGCGGATCTCGGTGATCCCGCCCAGCTCCGCGTGCCGCGTCAGCACCCAGGTCAACCAGGGCCGAAGACTCGGCGGCGGCCAGGCCGAGCCGCTGGGTTCGTCCCGGGATCGAGCGGGGTCCTTCATGGCGGTGCCCCGCCCCACGTCAGGCCTGCTCGTCGGGCAGGTAGCCGTCAGAGCGCAGGCGGGCCTCGATGAGCACAACCGCCACCGGCGAGTAGAGGTAGCTGGTCACGGTCTTGTCGTGCCCCTTGGCCTTGTTGAGCACGGCCCGGGCGAGCCCCGGCTTGTTGCCGCGCAGCTCGAGCGCGGTGATGGTCCGCCCGACCCGGTTCGCCGTCACCCCCAGCCGGGAGGCGATCTCGGAGGGGCTCTGCCAGTCGTCTTCGGTGGCGGGCTTGAGCGTGGCCAGGTTTCGTCCGGTGGCGATCTCCGCGGCGACAACCTCGAAGGTGGCCCGCAGCTCGTCACCGATGGTGCCCAGCTCGTGCAGGGTGGTGATCGTGCGCTGGAGCGTGGCCACCTGGAGGCGGCGGTCATCGAGCTGCAGGCGCATGAGCAGGCGCAGCTCACGGCCCGCCATCGCGGCGCAGCGGGCCTCCAGCGCACCGTCCTCGGCGACCTGGCGCTCGGGGAGGTAGCGGCCGTCGCGGACGAGCTGGGGCATGACCTGCTCGACCAGGAAGCGCCGGAGCCGCTGGCCGACGGGCTTGCGGGTCTTGATGAGGCCCAGGTGCAGGCCGCTCTCGAAGAGCAGGACCAGGGAGCGCGTGCGACTGGGAACCGATTCGGTTCCCAGTTCGTCCGCCGCCTTGAACGCCGCAAGGTCATCGCCCTCGACCACGATGTAGTCGATCCCCAGCAGGAACTCGTCGCTCCAGTCGCCGGTGACCTTGTTGGCGAACCGCTTGCCGCCATGGGAGTAGCCGATGGCCGAGCCGATCTCGCGAGCGATCCAGGCGGGCTGGTCCTTGTAGGTCAAGGTGGTGATGGGGTGATGCTCGAACTCACTGCGCAGGCAGACCATGCCCGTCATGGGGCACCTCCGTGTTGGTGTCCAGCAGGCATGGCTCCGCCTCACCGCCTCGGGCAGCTGCCCGTGCGGCTCGTCGGATGGCCCACCGCTGGAGGATCGCACCGAAGCGACCCAGGTTGTCGATGATCTCGGCGGCGTCCTCACGGGACAAGGGCTCAGGCGACAGGGGCTGGAAGGCCGCGACCGTCGCGTCGAGCAGGCTGCTGTCCGGGTGGTGGGGATGCCGTCGCATGAACGGCATCATGAAAGATCCCCGTAGTCAGGGCGCTTTCAGGCCCACCACCATCCTTGTACAAAGGCGTACAAGCAGTCGCGGAGACTGCCTGCCGCTACCAGACAAAGCCCAATACCAGCGACGGCCCAGCTAGTTGCGGCGCTTGCGAACCTGCTGCTTGTACATCGCCAGC
>CAZHIK010001152.1:1489-3103 GCA_964532635.1 uncultured Enterobacterales bacterium | reverse complement strand
GCACCTGAGCGAGCGCACGAGCGCCAGGGGCCCCGCCACCGGACAGGTCGGCGGGGCCCCTGGCGTTTGGCAGGGAGAAAGGCGAGGGTAGGGCCATGTCACGCGGAAGCGGATGGAGAACGATCATCGTGCTGGCGACGCCGGTGGTGATCTCCAAGCTGAGCTTCACCGCCATGGGGATCGTGGACACGGCGATGGTGGGACACCTGGGCGCGGCCGAGCAGGGCGCGGTCGGGCTGGCCACCACGCTGATGTTCACCCTCTACGTCTTCGGCCTGGGGCTGGTGGGCGTGGTCAACACCTACGTCTCGCAGCACCACGGCGCCGGGAAGCCGGAGCGCTGCGGCGCCGACCTGGGGGCTGGCCTGCGGATGGCCGTGGTGGTCGGTTCGGTGACCTGGGGCGTGCTGATGCTGTCCGCGCCAGCCTTCCACTGGGCCGGCCTGGGCGAGGCCACCTGCGAGCTGGGCTACCGCTACCTGTTCTTCCGCGGCCTGGGCATCGCGGGCGTGTTCGGCTACTGGGCCTACAACGGCTACATGGAGGGCCTGGGGCACACCCGTGCGCCGATGTTGATCACCATCGCGGCCAACGTCGTGAACATCGTGCTGGACTACGCGCTGATCTTCGGCATCGGGCCGATCCCCGCCATGGGCGTGGACGGCGCCGGTCTGGCCACAGCGCTGAGCAACCTGTTCATGCTCGGGTGTTTCGTGGCGATGATCCACGGCCGGCCGATGTACCGCCGCTTCGGCGCGGCGGAGGTGATGAAGGCCGTCCCCTGGACCCGGATGAGGGAGATGGTGCGCGTCGGCCTGCCGATGGGCTTCCAGTTCTTCTTCGAGGTGGGCGCCTTCCTGGGGATGACGATCGTCATCGGCTGGCTGGGCGATGTGGCGCTGGCGGCCAACCAGGTGGCGCTGCGGCTGATGTCGATCAGCTTCATGACCGCCTGGGGGATCGGCATCGTCGCCACGACCCTGGTCGGCCGGCACCAGGGGGAGGGCGAGCCCGAGCTGGCGGCCCTGGCGGGGCGTAGGACCATCGCCCTGTTCCTGATGGTCGGGGTGGCCTGCGCGCTGCTGTTCAACCTGGCGCCCTGGTCCCTGGTGCGGCTGTTCTCGCCCTATGTGGAGGTGCAGCAGGTAGCGGTCCAGCTGCTGCTGGTGGCGGCGGTGTTCCAGATGTTCGACGGGGTGAACATGGTCTCCTACGGCGCGCTCAAGGGAGCCGGGGACACCCGCTGGCCCCTGTACGCGGTGATCTGCGTCAGCTGGGGTGTGGGCCTGCCCCTGACCTACCTGCTGGCCATACCGCTGGGATGGGGCGTGGTGGGTGCCTGGATCGCGTCGACGGTGATGATCGGAATGGAGGCGATCCTGCTCTTCGGACGCTTCCACAGCGGGCGCTGGAAGTCGATCCGGCTGGTGGATGACGACCAGCCCGAGCCTCCCGCCACGCCGAGGCTGGATGCCCGCGGCCCCACCAAGACCGGTGAGATCCGCAAGACGGCGTGAGGGGAGGGGAGTAGGGGTAGGAGCAGGAGAAGGAGAAGGAGCAGGAGAAGGAGCAGGAGAAGGAGCAGGAGAAGGAGCAGGAGAAGGAGCAGGAGAA
>CAZHIK010001152.1:0-1389 GCA_964532635.1 uncultured Enterobacterales bacterium | reverse complement strand
GGAGAGGGGCGGGCCGAAGGTGCGACTCGGCAAGCTTCTAATCTCCTGCCGCACCCACTACTTCCGCACCCTGCGCGAGCAGGCCACCCACCTCACCGCCGAGGACCGAGACGACGTGCGGGCCAGGGACTACCGGGCCCTGGTACTCCAGCCCTTCACCGACGCCCAGATCGAGGACTACTTCCGCAAGAACCTGCCCGGGGAGGACGTGGACCGGCTGCTCGACCTGATCCGTTCGGTCCACAACCTGCCCGAGATGGCCGAGCGGCCCTACACCCTCAGCCTGATCGCCCGCCACATCCCCCGCATCGAACGCTGGAAGGCCGAGGGAAAGACGGTCACCGGTGTGATGCTCTACCAGGAGATGGTCCAGTCCTGGCTCGAGCGAGACACGGGCAAGCACCAGCTGACACCAGACCACAAGCAGCGGCTGATGGAGCACTTCGCCGCCGCCCTGTGGCGCTCGGGCAAGCGGGGCTGGTCGGTGACCGACCTCGAGCAGTGGCTCATCGACTTCCTCACCGCCCACCCCGGTGTGGCCGGCCACTACCACGGCAAGGACCGCGAGATCCTCAAGGAGGACCTCCGCACCGCCACCTTCCTGGTCCGCCACGGCGAAGACCAGTTCCGCTTCGCCCACACCTCGCTCCAGGAGTTCTTCCTCGCCTCCTACCTCCACCGCGCCCTGATCGACGCCCGCATCGACGACTGGGACCTACCCCGCCCCTCCCCCGAGACCCTCGACTTCCTGGGCCAGCTCATGGCCTCGACCGACCCGACCCCGGCCCTCGCCACCCTGCAGGCCATCGGCAAGATCTACCGCCCCCACACTAGCGAACTCGCCCTCGCCTACGCCCTCCGCGCCACCACCCACGGCTGGCCCGCCCAGTCCCTGGTCGGTATCGACCTCTCGGGCGCCGACCTCCGCGACTGGCACATCGAGGGCCCCGAGATCGCCCCCCCCCTCGACATGCGCGGCGCCAACCTCCACTCCGCCCGCCTCGACCGCGCCACCTTCCGTCGCGTCTGCCTGGACGACGCCTGCCTCGACGAGGCCAGCATGCTCCGCACCGAGTTCCACGACCTCTCGATCCGCCGCACCAACTTCGCCGGCGCTCGGATGATCGGAACCCTGTTCCGCCGCGCTGATCTCCGGGAAGTCGACCTCTCGGCGTCACGGCCCTACCGGGTCCGCCTTCTCGACTCCCGATCGGACGACGTCGTGACCTGGGCCTCCGACCTCCGCCTTTTCGTCCCCGCCCCCCCCCCCGCCCCCCCGAGCACCACCGGGATCCGCAGATCATGCTCCAGACCGGGCACCGCGGCTATATCCGGGCCTGTTCGTTCTCCCCGGACGGCACCCGCCTGGTATCCGCGGACAACGACAGC
>CAZHIK010001151.1:0-3111 GCA_964532635.1 uncultured Enterobacterales bacterium | reverse complement strand
GGCGGGAGCACGACTACGACCTGGTGCTGTCCCAGTGGACCTTCGACCGCAACGAGGACATCCGCGACCAGTTCCACTCCGAGGGCGCCCGCAACTTCTGCAGCTACGACAACGAGCTGGTGGACGAGTCCCTCGACAAGGCCCGCGACACCACCGATCCCCACGAGAAGAAGGCCGCCCTGCGTGAAGTCCACCGCCTGGTGCACGACGACACGCCCATGATCTTCTTGTGGACCCTCGACTCCTACGCCGCCCTGTCCACTCGCGTCGGCAGCGTCGTCATCCACCCCTTCTACTTCTTCACCTTCGTCCACGACTGGCGCATGGAGTAGAGCTCCCAACCCCGATGCTCCGGCTCGCTGTGCGCCGGACATCCGCTGTCCGCTGATGGCTGAGCCGCACCTTCGCACCGAGGAAAACCCGACGTCCAGTCCCGCTCCCGCGGGTTCCTGGCGGGTGGTGGTGCCCGTGCTTCGGCTGCTGGTCACCTTCCTGCTGACCCTGGCCGGAGCTGTGCTGGTCATCCAGTTGCTGCTGTGGGCCTCACCCGGTGACCCGGTGGATCTGGTGCCCAACGGTGAGGAGATCCGGGTGCAGCTGGAGCAGGAGTGGGGCTTGGACAAGCCCCTTCCCCTGCGGTACCTCGACTTCCTGGGGCGTGCTCTCGAGGGAGATCTGGGCAGCTCCCTCACCTACCGGCCCGGCGCCACCGTCACCGAGCTGGTCGTGCCGGCAGCTCTCCGCTCCCTGCGCCTGCTGATACCCGCCCTCATCCTCGCCATGGGCCTGGGCATCGGGCTGGGCTTTGTCACGGCAGGGCGCGGCAGCGTGCTCCGACGCCTGGCTCAGGTGATCAGCGTCGCACCGGTGTTCCTGCTGGCCTTCCTGTCTGTGCACGTGCTCAACGAGCTGGCCTTCCATGGCATGGAGGCCGGCTGGTTCGGACGCCCTGGTTGGTTCGCCCTGCCCGACACCGACAGCGCCCTCAAGACCGCCCTGGCCATCACGGTACTGGCCGTGGGCTCCGGCGCGCTGGCAGAGGTCCACGCAGCGGTCGAGGACGAGATGGTGCGGCTGCGCAACGCCGCCTTCGTGGACGCCGCTGTGGCGCGGGGTGCACCGGTGTGGAAGCACCTGCTGTGGAACCTGCTTCCTCCGCTGGCCACCATCGCCTACGGTCGGGCCGCCTTCTTCGTGGGAGGGCTGGTGATCATCGAGAAGGTGCTGCAGCTCAACGGCGCGGGCTCCATGCTCTGGCAGGCCTGTCGGCTGCGGGACTACCCAGTGGCCCTGGGCATCACCATCCTGGCAGCTGCCGCCGTCTGCGGTGCACGCTTGCTGGGCGACCTGGTGCGCATCTCCGTGGACCCCCGGCTGCGGGAGGCCTCGCGATGAAGCTCACGGCCTGGCTCGGGGTGGTCCTGCTGGCCGCGGTCGGCGCCGCCGGGGTGCTCACCGGGGTGCTGCCTGGCTCCTGGCTCCCCTACGACGTCGTTGCCGACGTGTCCCCTGTCGATGCCGGGCTCGCTCCCTCCGCTGCGCACTGGCTCGGCACCGATCACCTGGGGCGCGACGTGGCCTGGCGAATGCTGCTGGCCACCCGCGCCTTCGTCGGCCCCGGGCTGCTGGCTTGCCTGCTCGCCTCGGTCATCGGCGTGGGGGCGGGTGCCCTCTCCGGCTTCCTCGGAGGTCCCGTGGCGGCGGTGGTGCGCTACCTGTCCACCGTCACCGCGTCCATCCCGCGCTTCGTCCTCGTCCTACTGGCCATCGCCATCTACGGCAACAGCACCTGGCTCATCGGAGCGGTGGCGGGACTGGCCTACTCGCCCGCTGTCGCTGAAGCGGTCTACAGCCGCATCGCCTCTTTGGAGCGGGACGACTTCGTGCTCGCTGCACGGGCCCACGGCCTGGGACCGGCCCGCATCCTGCTCTACCACCTGCTCTGGGTCAACTGTCGCAGGATGGTGGGGCGCCACGCCCTGAACCTCTTCGGCTACCTTCTCCTGCTCGAGACCACCCTCAGCTACATCGGCGGCTTCGGCGTCATGGAACCGCAGCCCAGCTGGGGCAACATGCTGGCCTTCGAGTTCGGCTACCGCACCGACAACATCTGGGGGGTGTGGGCGCCGGCCCTGGCCATCTGGATCACCATCTTCTGCTGCGGCCTGGTCAGCGAGGCCCTCGCGGAGCGGCGTCGTGCCTGATCGCATCACCCTCGAAGGCCTCCGCATCCAGGCGGGCGACAAGCCGCTGGTCCACGACGTGGACCTGCAGCTCGAGGCCGGAGAGATCCTGGCGCTGGTGGGCGCCTCCGGCTCCGGCAAGACCCTGAGCGCCCGTTCCATCCTGGGGCTGCCAGGTCCGCGTCCGGGAGTGGTGGCCGCCGAGCTCGAGATCACCGTGGGCGAGCGCGTCCATCGTCCCTACGAGGGCCTGGCAGAGGCCGTGGCTGCGGGGCGGCCTGGCCGCTTCTGGCGCAAGGCGGCCAAGGCCTTCGGGCCTATCCGCGGCGACGTGGTGGGCACCATGGCACAGGACGCCAGGGGCGCCCTGGACCCGCTCTGGACCGTCGCCCGTCAGGTCCGAGAGGCCCTGGAGCTGGGTGGCTCCAGCGACACCCCTGCCGACGTCCTGCGCCGCGCCGGCTTCCGTCACCCCGATCGTGTGATCGGGCTGTTCCCCCACCAGCTGTCCGGCGGTATGGCCCAGCGGGCCTGCATCGCTCTGGCGCTGGCCCGAGGCAGCCACTTCCTGATCGCGGATGAGCCCACCACCGGTCTCGATCCCACCGTACAAGAAGCAATCTTGGTCGAGCTGCAGCGCCTGGCGGGCGAAGGCATCGGTGTTCTGCTGATCACCCACGACCTGCGCATCGTCCCCCGGGTGGCCGACCGGGTTCAGATCATGGACCAGGGCCGCACCATCGAGAGCCTGCCCTCGAAGTTGCTGGGGAGCTCCGGAGCCCCGGAGGTGCGGGCCCTGGTCGAAGCCACCGCCCGGGTGGCGGGAGGGATGCTGTGAGCGAGCTTCTCTCCATCCGTGGCATGGTCAAGCGCTACCGCAACCCGGGCATCACCGGGCTCGTGAGCCGCCGCGCCGAGGCCGCGGTAG